>JBOGJB010000110.1:0-11792 GCA_050745085.1 Vicinamibacterales bacterium | reverse complement strand
GGCCTCGCCGGCCTGCTTGGCGAACTCGGGATTCTTGGCGAACTCGATGCCGTTGGTCGCCGCCTGCACGCTGTTGTAGCCGACCTTCTTCGAGTAGCGCACCGCATCGAGGAAGTACGGTGACAGTGTCGGCGCGCCCCCCGAGAACTGCACCGACATCTGCCGGCGCGGCTTGATCGAGATGGCGTTGTCGAGCATTGTCTTGATGTCGTCCCAGCTCAGCTCGTGGACGAACCCGACCTGGTTCGCGTCCATGAAGCAGGGGTCGCACATCATGTTGCAGCGGTTGGTCAGGTCGATCGTGAGCACCGAGCCGCGGCCGTATTTGATCGTGCTCGAGCCGTGGTTGTGCAGCTTCTCGTCGTTATGCGCGCGGATATCGCTGCCCGGGAACGCGTCTTCCAGGTGCTTGAAGAACGCCGGGTCGATCGCCATGACGTCCTCGAAGTGCCCGTGGGCCGGGCAGTCCTTGACCATCAGGATCTTCCCGCCGCGCTCGATGATCTGCGCCTTGATCTCGCCGACCTTCTCGTTGAGAAGAATCTTGTAGTCCCGCTTGCCGTCGAGGATCTCCTGGCGCGCCTCGCGGACGCACACCGGGCAGAGCGAGTCGGTCTCGCGCGGCCAGCCGAGCGGCGGCTTCACCTTCTGCCAGGATTTCAGAAGCGGCTTCTCGGACCACTTGGGGGTAAACGACTGGTTCGGACTGATGCGATTGGCTGCATCGAACACCGTCCAGGCCGCTTTGGCCACGTAGGTCAGCCCCTTCTCGGCGTACTTGATCGGCTTGTGCATAACTCTCCTGTTGCCGGAAGGATACACTGGCCGGACTGCCGATCTGAGCAAGTTTCACTCAACTGGCAGTCCGGGCGGGTGAATTGGCCTCGCGACAATGCCAAATGCCCAAGGCCTCATGCCTAATGCGTCCTGGCGCGACCCGTTGAACGACCTTGGGGAGTCCAGTCCCTTTGGGCATTGGGCATTCGGCATTGGGCATTGCTAGGATGAGCCGGTGTCGCCTGACGTCGTTGTGGTGGGCGCCGGGGTGTTCGGGGCGTGGATTGCGTGGCATCTGCAAGCGTCCGGACGGCGGACCCTTATCATTGACGCGTACGGCGTGGCGACGTCGCGCGCCAGCTCGGGCGGCGAGACGAGGCTGACGCGCGCCGGCTACGGGCCCGACGCGATCTACACTCGCGCGGCGCGCGGGTCGCTCGAGGTGTGGCGCCAGCTCGAGCGCAAGAGCGGCGACCGGCTCTTCGAGCCGACCGGCGTGCTCACGATCGCCCGCGCGGGTGACGCGCACACGGAGGCGACGCTGGCGACCCTTCGGTCCGAAGGCGTGCCGGTCGAGCGGCTCACTCGGGATGCCATCGTGTCGCGGGCGCCCGCCCTCGCGGTCGCGCCGGACGCCTGGGGCGTGTTCGAGCCTGACGCCGGGGTGCTGCACGCCCGGCGCGGCGTCGAAGCAACGGTCGCGGACGCACGGCGTCTAGGCGCTGAGCTGATGCACGATGCGGTCGTGCCGCTCGGAGGCGGAGGTTCCGTACTCGACGCGATCGACACGACGAGCGGTCGCCGGATCCCGGCCGGGGCGTTCGTCGTCGCCGCCGGTGCCTGGCTCCCGGCGGTCGTGCCGGATGTGATGCGCTCGCGGCTGTTCGTGACCCGCCAGGAGGTGTTCTTCTTCGGCCCGCCTGCCGGCGATCGTCGCTACGCGGCGGAGGCGCTCCCGGCATGGATCGACTTCGAGGAAGGCATCTACGGCCACGCCGACCTCGGACGCGGCGTCAAGATCGCGATCGACCGTCACGGCCCGCCGATCGATCCGGACACAGCCGATCGATCGGTCGAAGCTGACGTCATCGAAACCGTCCGGCGTGAGCTGGTGCGCCGCCTGCCGGGCCTCGCGCGAGCGCCGCTCCTCGAAACGCGCGTCTGCCAGTACGAGAACAGCGCGAACGGCGACTTCGTGATCGACCGGCACCCTGACTATGAGAATGTGTGGATCGCGGGCGGAGGCTCGGGACACGGGTTCAAGCACGGGCCGTTCGTCGGCCAGTACGTCCGCGGGCTGATCGACGGCTCGGCTCGGAGGGAGCCGCGGTTCGCGCTCGCCACCAAAGGGACGCAGCAGTCACGAGCTGTGTACTGACAATGCCGAATGCCGAATGCCAGCCTCCACTCGCTCGCGCTTGCCGGCGAGCTGCGGCTAGACTCGCCGCGGCGACCTGGGCCTTTTGTGGTCGCGAAGGCGGCCGAATGCCGAAAGGCACTGCGCTCGCCACCGTCTGCTTGCTAGCGCTGGTGGCGGCACCGGAGCTCACGTTCCGGCAGGCTTCTCAATCCAAGCGTCCGTACCTGGAAGCCGCTCTCGAGACCGCCAAGTGGCTGGAAGGGACGGCGGTCAAGACAGCGCACGGGCTGACGTGGCCGGCCGTGCCGGGCGATCCGGCGACGGTCACGTCGAATCTCTACGCCGGCTCGGCTGGCGTCGTCCTCTTTTTCCTCGAAGCGCATCGCGCGACCGGCGAGCGCCGGTACCTCGAGCGTGCGCGGGCCGGCGCCGACCACTTGGCGGCAACTTTCGACCAGACCGCCGACTCCGGCCTCTACACCGGCCTCGCCGGACTCTGCTACACGCTCGGCGAGACCGCGCGGGCGACCGGCGTGCGCGCGTACTCGGGCGCCGCGCGGCGCTGCACCGCGAGGTTGCGCGAGCGCGCGAAGCGGATCGGCGCCGGGATCGAGTGGAATGACACGACCGACATCATCGGCGGCGGCGCCGGAATCGGGTCGTTTCTGCTGCACGCGGCGCGAGAGTTCGACGGCGCCGCGTCGCGTGACGCCGCCATTCAGGCCGGCCGGCGCCTGGTCTCGCTCGCGCGTCGGGAACCCACGGGCGTGAGCTGGCGCATGAATCCGTCGTTTCCGCGCGTCATGCCGAACTTCTCGCACGGGACGGCGGGCATCGCCTACTTCCTCGCCACCCTGGCCGCCGAGACGCGGCAGAAGGAGTTCCTGAAGCCGGCCGTCGACGGCGCGCGGCACGTGCAGTCGATCGCGACGACGGCCAACGATGTGTGTCTGGTTATGCACAACGCGCCGGAAGGAACGGATCTCTTCTATCTGGGCTGGTGCCACGGCCCGGCCGGCACCGCGCGGCTCTTCCAGCAGCTCCACCGGGTGACGGGCGCGGCCGAGTGGCGGACGTGGGTGGATCGATCGGCGCGCGGCATTCTGACGAGCGGCATCCCCGAAACTCAAACGCCCGGCTTCTGGAACAACGTCGGCCAGTGCTGCGGCTCGGCCGGCGTCGGCGAATTCCTCCTCGCGCTGCACCGGGCGACCGGGCGCGAGGAGTACCTCGCGTTCGCCCGCCGCTTGACGGACAACCTGCTCGCGCGCGGCACGCGCGACTCCGAAGGCCTGCGCTGGACGCACGCTGAGCACCGCGTTCGTCCCGAGCTACTGCAGGCGCAGACCGGCTTCATGCAGGGCGCTGCCGGCATCGGGACGTGGCTTCTTCATCTCGACGCGTTCGAGCGCAAGCGGCGCCCGCTTATCACGCTTCCCGATTCGCCGTTCTAGGAAAACCGACCGTCGCGGTCTACGAGACTCGCTGGGCCGGCGATCGGCTCGCGGCCGGGCGCCGGCTGATCCAGTACCCGGCGCGTGCCACGAGCAGAATCGCGAGGATCGTCGCGTAGAACAGCGGGTCTCGAAGGTCGGACTTCACCTTCCAGATGAAGTGGACGACGGCGAGCATGGCGCTGACGTAAATCAGACGGTGGAGCTGCTGCCAGCGGCGGCCGAGCCGCCGTATCCAGCCCTTTGTCGACGTCACCGCCAGGGGAATGAGCAGCACGAAGGCCGCGAAGCCGGCCGTGATGAACGGGCGCTTCGTCACGTCCTCGACGATCGTCTCCCAATCGAAGAACTGATCGATCGCCAGGTAGATCGCGAAATGAAGGGTCGCGTAGAAGAACGCGAAGAGGCCCAGCATCCGCCGGAACCCTACGAGGCGGTTCCAGCCGGTGACGCGGCGGACCGGGGTGACCGCCAGCGTGACGAGCAGCAGGCGGAGCGTCCAGCGGCCGGTTGCAAGGGTCACCGCCTCGATCGGATTCGCCCCGAGATCGCCCGCGAGGGTGCGCCACACGAGGGATGAGAGAGGAAGCAGACAGGCCGCGAAGACCGCGGCTTTGGCGCCCTTCATTCTCAAGGCTCGCGCGGGCCGCTGACGTCCATCAATAGTTCTTGCGCAGATCCATACCTGCGTACAGGCTCGCGACCTGATCGCCGTACCCGTTGAACATCAGCGTCTCGCGCCGGAAGAACTCGCCGAGCCGGCGCTCTCGCTTCTGACTCCAGCGGGGGTGATCCACCTGCGGGTTCACGTTCGAGTAGAAGCCGTACTCCGACGGCGCCTGCAGCGACCACGCCGTCCTCGGCTGCGACTCCACAAACCGCATGCGCACGATCGACTTGATGCTCTTGAAACCGTACTTCCAGGGCACGACCAGACGGATTGGAGCGCCGTTCTGGTTGAGCAACGCCTTCCCGTACAAACCGACTGCGAGGATCGTCAGGGGATGTGTGGCCTCGTCCATCCGCAACCCTTCCACGTACGGCCACTCCAGGATGTCGCTGCGCTGACCGATCATCTCGGCCGGCCGCATCAACGTCGTGAACTCGACGAACTTGGCTTTGGACGTGGGCTCGACGCGCTTGACGACGTCGGCGAGCGGAATCCCGACCCAGGGGATCACCATCGACCAGGCTTCGACGCAGCGCAGTCGATAGACACGCTCCTCGAGCTGGTGCGGCTTGACCAGATCCTCGAGGTGGTAGTCGGCAGCCTTGGCGCAGTGCCCGTCGATCTTCACCGTCCAGGGCTGCGTCTTGAGGCGGCCGGCGTTCTGCGCCGGGTCGCTCTTGGCACTGCCGAACTCGTAGAAGTTGTTGTATGTGGTGATGTCTTCAAACGAGTTGATCCTCTCGTCGGTGGTAAAGGGTCCCTTGGAATGCTTGCGGATGCCGGAGAGATCGGTCTGAAGACCGGCCAGCCGTCGCCCTGCCTCCGCGCTGCGCGCTTCGGAGAGGCTTCGGCTGGGCAAGCCCGCGACCAGGGGACCCGCCGCCGCGAGGATGAACGCACGCCGGTTGAGGTACAGCCGCTCGTCGGTAATCTCGGACGCCGGGATCTCAGCGCGTCTGATGAGCATATGTCTATTAGACATTAGAATGACCGGCATGGTGTCGCCGGCCGACGCGACCTGGCCCCGGCTGTTGTCTCTTGCGGTGCATGAGCTGAGGACCCCCGCCACCGTCGTTGGGGGCTATCTGCGCATGGTGCTGAAAGATCGAGCCGGCCCGCTCTCAGAGGACCAGCGCCGGCTGCTCCAAGAGGCGGAGAAGTCCTGCGGCCGCATCTCGGCGCTGCTCGCCGAGATGAGCGACCTCGCGCACCTCGAGCTGGGCGACGCGCCGTTTCAGCAGCAGCCCGTGGACCTCGCGGTGGTCGTCCGCGACGTCGTCGAAGGGGCGGGGACCGGGCCCGACCTCGCAGCCATCACGCTGAGCGACACGGGTGAGCCCGCCGAGCTGCTGGGGGACGCGGCGCGGCTCGGTGCGGCGCTCGCCGCGCTCATGCGGTGCGTCCAGCGCGAGCTGCCCACCGCCACCTCGATCGTCGTCGGACGCCAGTCGCGTCCGGGCTCGACGGTCGTGGCCATCGGGACCGCCGACACTGTCTCCGTGCTTGCGGACGCGGATGAGGGCGGACCGGCATTCGACGAGCTGCGGGGCGGGATGGGAATGTCGCTGCCGCTGGCGCGACGGGTGATCGAGCGGCACGGCGGCCGCCTCATCGTTCTCCCCGGCAAGCCGAAAGCGGGCGTTGCCGTGGTTTTTCCAGCTCGACCGCCGGCCGCCCGCGCGTCAATCTGACCGGTCGAGGTGGCGCGATCCCTGCATGGAGTGGGAAACGCGGGTTACACTCCCGCAGCATGTGTAGCTGATTGATGCGTTCGCACATCGGACCTTAGACAGGTGGCCGCCGTGCTCAAAGCTCACGTTGCCATCGTCGATGACGATTCTGCGTTCGGAGGTTATCTTCGTACGTTCCTGTCCCTGCGAGGCTACGAAGCCCGGTGCTACACGCGGGGCGACGAGATGCTCGCGGCGGTCAAACGGCAGGACGACCCCCCGGACGTGGTGCTGCTCGACGTCATGATGCCCGGCCTCGACGGTATTGCGACGCTGCGCGCGCTGAAGGCGGCCAAGCCCGACACGCAGGTCATCATGCTCTCGGGGCGCAACCAGGCGTCGACGATCGTCGAAGCGGTCCGGGCCGGCGCGGCAGACTACGTCGTGAAGCCGGACGATCCGGAGGGGCTCGGCGAGATCGCGCTCGACGTGGCGATCCGGAACGCCATCGAGAAGAACCGGCTCGTGTCGGAGCTGACGGAGCTTCGGCAGCAGATGAGCGATGATCAGGACTGCGCGGTCTGGGGGAACAGCGAGAAGATGCGCGCGCTCGCGACGGTCGTCGATCAGGTCGCAGACAGCGACGTCACGGTGCTCATCCGCGGCGAGAGCGGCGTCGGGAAGGAGCTCGTCGCGCGCGCAATCCACCAGCGATCCCCGCGCCGCAACCGGCCGTTCGTGAAGGTCAACTGCGCGGCGCTGCCGGCCGAACTGCTCGAGTCTGAGCTGTTCGGCCACGAGCGCGGCGCGTTCACCGGCGCCCAGATGACGCGCATCGGCAAGTTCGAGCAGGCGGACGGCGGGACATTGATGCTCGACGAGATCGGCGAGATGAAGGCGGCGCTCCAGGCGAAGCTGCTCCACGTCCTGCAAGACGGGGAGTTCACCAAGCTCGGAAGCAACAAAAGAATCCAGGTCGACGTGCGCGTCCTCGCGGCGACCAACCGGGATCTCGAGGCGATGCTGCACGGCGGCGAGTTCCGCGAGGACCTCTACTATCGGCTGAGGGTGATCGAGCTGGTCGTGCCCGCGCTACGAGAGCGCCGCGACGAGATCCAGCCGCTGACCGACTTCTTCCTTGCCCGGTACTCGCGCAAGTACAACCGCCAGCTCCGCCCGCTGACGGAAGACATCCGCCGCCTGTTCCTGGAGTACGAGTGGCCCGGCAACATCCGCGAGCTCGAAAACATGATCAAGCGGCTCATCATTCTGCAGGACCAGCAGCTCGTCGTGCAGGAGATCGATCGGCAGCGGCAGCGCACCCCGGCGCTGCCGGCGCAGGCCGCGGTCATGGAGGCAACGGTGGCGGTCGCTCCGGCCGGGGTGGCGTCCGTCGCGCCCGCGGGCATTGCCGTCGCGACGCCGATCAACGGCACCCCGGTCGCGGTCCCGCCGGCGGTCGAGTCGCCGATGCCCGAAGGATCGATCTCGCTCGCCGATGTCGCCCGCGCGGCGGCGATGCAGGCCGAGCGGATCGCTATCGAGCGTACGCTGAAGCAGGTCCTTTGGAACCGCCGCAAGGCGGCGCGGCTTCTCCGCGTGAGCTACAAAACACTGCTCAACAAGATCAAGGAATGCGGCATCAGCCGCCCGTGATCTTCCGCTTGCCACGACGAAAGACGAAACCTGACGAGCTTGGAAAAAGCGGGGGCGCGGGGCCGATACGCAGGAGGCTCCCCAGCCCCGCGCCCAGCCTCGCGCCCCACCGGTCCCGGCGCTCAAAACCCGCCGGGACATCTCTAGCGGACTTCGAACGTCGCCATGAGCGGCGCTGATGTGACGGCATCAGGCCGTTGGCATCGTGCGCGTCGAAGACTCGCGCTTCGGTTGTGGATTGACACGGCCGAGGCAAACGACCGCCGTCGGGTCCGGCGGTACGCAAGGGAGGCGCCACACCGGAAACATTGAGTTTTTCTTGAGGTGTCGCGTCGACGCCGCTTCTGCCGTTTCACGATATAACTCAGGTATTTGTAAGACTTACATCCTGCCGCCAAAACTCTCGAAAGGATGGCGGTAACGGGATATGGCCGTGTTTGTTTCGACAACACGGTTCGGTGCGAGGTATCAGCGAGGTGTGGATCGGCCGGTCGAGGTGCAGCGATTCAACACTCGGGCGGGCGTGAGTCAGGCTGAAAACTACCGCGGAATCTGCTGGTGGGGTCCTAGGCAGGAGGCGCGCCCCCGGAGAGCGAGTCCACGACACGCCGCCAGGCCGGCGGCGCGTTGGCGCCTTCACCGAGCAGCGCTACGCCGCAGATCAGCGCGCCGGGTGAGCGCAGCCGATCGCTCCAGACCGCTTCGACGGGCAGCGAGAGGTTGAACGTCGGCAGCCGCACGTAGAACGACGACGGGAGCGGCGACGGCGGCGCCGTCATCTCGACCCGCAGCCCGCCGTAGCTGACGTCGAGCAGTTTGGCCGGCCAGTCTCCGACCTGCACCATCACGCCGGAACCGACGGCGCGGCGCGGCCAGCGCCGCTCGCGTTTCACGTGCGCCAGCGTTCGCGAGATCGCCGCCAGCAGGTCCGCCGGTTTGATCGGCTTCAGCAGATACTCCGCGCGGTAGCGCGCGGCCTCGAGCTCCAGCATGGCGTCCTCGTACGCCGTTACGAGAATGACCGCCATGTTCGGGTGCAGGAGACGGCTCCGCCGCACGAGTTGCAGCCCGTTGAAGGCACGCAGGCGGATGTCGGTGATCAGCAGATCGTACGGGTGGAGCTCGAGCAGCCCCTTGGCTGCGTCGAACGTCGCGGCGCCCGTTACGGTGTGGCCGGCCTCGCGGAGCAGCTCCAGCATGCCCGCGAGCGCACGGTCATCGTCTTCGACGACAAGAATCTCGTACGGCAGCATCCTGGGGACAACCTTCCTACCACCCGGCGGACGGCGGCGCAAGGGCCGTGCCGACGAACCGGCGGGAAGGAAGACCCGATTCTATTGAGGTTTGTCCCGATCAGCTAGCGGAAGTGCTTTCAGGACTGTGAGCGATCTCCAGAAAAGTGAAAGTGGCGGCCGAGATGATCTCAAGGCTCGAGAGAAGCTGGTGATCGTCATCCAGCAGCCGCAGGCGGACGTTCGGCCGTCCGTCGGCCCATTGGACCGGGACTTCTGGATTGACGACGTCATCGCGCCTGCCCTGAAAGATGAGCGTCGGCAGAACGAGGCTCACGGCGAAGCTGTCGTAGCGCCCCGCATCGTCGTAGAGCGCGTAGCGCAGCGGCATCGTCCGGCCGAAGGCGTGGTGGAACACGTCGAGCCGGTCGGATTCCTTCCAGCGGGCGACTCCCGCGTCTCCGATGTCCGCCAGGCGCGTCCGGCCGAAGTCGAGCGCCGGAGCGAGAAGCACGAGTCGATCGATTCGCGCGCCGAGCCGCCAGCCGTCCTGCGCGGCGGCGGCATGCACCGCGACAAACGCGCCGAGGCTCGAACCAATCACCGCGACCGGCGCGGGCGGCAGCGCCGACAGCGTCTCGCGCACCTGGCCGATCATCCGCGTGATGGTCAGATGCTCGAAGTCCGGCTCGTTGAAGTCCGGCGTGGTCAGACGAATGCCGTGGGGCGCGAGCCGATCGGCGAAAAACGCTGCCTTCGATGATCTGGCGGACGAGGCGAAGCCGTGGAGATAAAGGACGTGCCGCTTCGGGATCACCAGTACCTGACCCTGCCGACGTCCACGTGGACGAAGTTCAGGTCAGGATAATACCCGACTCCGCCACCCCTGAGAGACACGGCCGCGCGCCGGAGCTCTTGGAGCGGGACGTCTGGCACGCGGATGTCGATCGCCTTGCCCACCATGTGGAGGCTCTTCGACGCGACGCCTGTGTGGGCGCCCCCTTGGACGCGCAGCAGCGCATTGGTGTTGGGGGAACGGTAGCCTGAGATGATGTGGTACGGCTTGGACGTCTGCAGCGTGCCGCCGAGGCGGTAGAGGAGATCGAGGAGACCGACGTCGATTGCCTTGACCTCGTTCGCGCGATGGTCGCGGAGGATGTGATTGATCTTCGCGAGCGCGTCCGGCTCGTACCGGTCGGCGCAGCAGTACAACGCCATGAGCTTCTCGCTCGTGTGCGTGTTGAAGAACGACAACGCCCGGTTCCCCGCGGTGGCCGCCGCCATGACAGGCTTCGGGACAAGCGCACCCGCCGCAGCAAGGGCACCCAGCGCGCAGAAGGATCGACGGCTGAGCTGCCCAGAGTCAGCTTTTTGCATCGTAGTTTCAGTTGTCCTTGGGTCCCGGCCCTGCGCCGGACTTTCTATTAGAACAGACTCCGCGATCAGACTCAACCTGAGCAGCCCCAATTGATCAGCTCATCTTTTCACCGATCTGAGCGGCAGGCGTTCCAAAGCGTCCTGCCCGGGCCATCGGGGGCGGGCCTTTAGGCTCGCCGCGAATCCGTCTGATATCATCGCGGCGTGGAAGGCGTCGTCCGAGCGTGGGGCCGAATCCTCGCAGGCTACCGTCCGAACCTGTCGGTCGAGATTACGCGCGAGTGCCCATTGCGCTGCCCCGGCTGCTACGCGTACGGCGACGATCATCTCGGCGGCGCCACGACGCTCCGTCAACTCTCGGACTACCGTGGCGACGAGCTCGTCACCCGCTTCTTCGATCTCATCCGCGCGCATAAACCGCTGCACCTGTCGATCGTCGGCGGCGAGCCGCTCGTGCGGTTCCGCGAGCTGAACGAGATTCTGCCGCGCCTCGCGCAGATGGGCGTGTACACACAGCTCGTCACGAGCGCCGTGCGGCCCATTCCGGCCGAGTGGGCAGACATCCGGCGTCTGCAGATTGTCGTGTCGATCGACGGCCTGCAGCCGGAACATGACGTCCGCCGGACTCCGGCGACCTACGATCGCATCCTGAAACACATCGAGGGCCACCAGATCACGGTCCATTGCACGGTCACGAAGCAGCAGACGCGGCGTCCCGGGTACATCGAGGAGTTCATCCGCATCTGGTCGGCTCACGAGACGGTGCGGACGATCTGGATCAGCCTCTATACGCCGCAGATCGGCGAGATCTCCGACGAGCGTCTGACAGCTGCCGACCGCGAGCGCGTCGTGACGGATCTGCTCAGACTCCGTACCGAGTATCCGAAGCTGCAGATGCCGAAGGGACTCATCGACGCGCTCGCCAAGCCGCCCGCGTCTCCGGCCGAGTGCATCTTCGCGCGCACGACCACGTGTCTGTCCGCCGATTTCACGACCGACATCGCGCCGTGTCAGTTCGGCGGCCGGCCCGACTGCGCCAACTGCGGCTGCATCGCCTCGGCCGCGCTCGTCGCGGTTGCGCGGCATCGCCTCGGCGGGCGCGTGAAGGTCGGCGCGATCTTCGAGCACTCCGTGAAGATCGGCGAACGCATGCGGCAGGCGCGTGCCCGTCATCTGCTATAATTTCACGGTTTATGCGGTTGCTGCGGAAGGCCGGACGCAAAGTACGGTCGGTGCGTGAGTTCGTGCGCGGGCTCGTCGACACTCAGCATCCGCTCCTCGTCCATGTCATCCCCACCCGACGTTGCAACATCGACTGCGGCTATTGCAACGAGTACGACCAGACGTCGGACCCAATCCCCCTCGACGAGATGGAGCGGCGCGTCGCGAAGCTGGCCGCGCTGGGGACGTCGGTGGTAGCGATGAGCGGCGGCGAGCCCATGCTTCACCCGGATCTCGACGCGATCATCCGCGCGGTCCGCCGGCACGGAATGATCGCCGGGCTCATCAGCAACGGCTACCTGCTCTCGCCGAAGCGGATCCGCGCGCTGAACGAGGCAGGGCTCGACTACCTCCAGATCAGCATCGACAACGTCG
>JBOGJB010000109.1:0-15837 GCA_050745085.1 Vicinamibacterales bacterium | reverse complement strand
CTGCCGCTCCGGACGCCGGAACACGAAGATCCCCATGACCCCGGTCACGAACCCTGCGACGTGCGCCCAGAACGCCACGCCGCCGACGTCCTGTGTCGTCGCGACGCTGAGCGATCCAACGCCGTACAGAAACTGGAGGAGGAACCAGAAGCCGAGGAAGAAGATCGCCGGTATCTCGACGAGCTCGACGTAGAACAGGATCGGGATGAGCGTCAGGACGCGTGAGTGCGGAAACATCACGAAGTACGCCCCCATCACGCCGGCGATGGCGCCGCTCGCGCCCACCATCGGAATGCGCGAGGCCGGGCTGATCCAGACCTGCGCCAGCGCCGCGGCGGCGCCGCACAGCACATAGAAGCTGATGAATCGGAGGTGGCCGACGCGATCCTCGACGTTGTCGCCAAAGATCCAGAGGAAGAGCATGTTTCCCAGAAAGTGCATCCAGTCGCCGTGCATGAACATCGATGTCAGCACGGCCTGGAGATGAAACGCCGCCGGGACGAGCGCGTACGTGAAGACGAACCGCAGCAGCTCCGGCTCGCTCAGCGTCTGCTGATACAGGAAGACCACGGTGTTGATCAGAATGAACAGGACGGTGATGAGCGGGGTCGTGCGCGAGGGGATGACGTCGCGGATCGGGATCACGGGTCAGGGCCTTCAAGGCTTCGTCTGGCCCGACGAACCACCGGCGAACAGATAGTCAGCCGCCAGGTGCGCGAGCGTCCGCACGCCCGTCACGAGCGCGCGCTCGTCGACGAAGAACCGCGGCGAGTGGTTCTGCGCCGCCTTCCCGACCTGTTCTTTCGGGGTGACGCCGAGGATCACGAACACGCCGGGCACCTGGCGCTGATAGAACGTGAAATCCTCGGCACCGGTGATGAGCGGCGTTTCGCCGACCGCGGCGCCTGCGACGCGCGCGAGCGTCGGCCGCATCCGCGCGGTCAGCGCGGGATGGTTTGCCGTGACCGGATACTGCCGATCAACGCGAACCTCGGCCGTCGCGCCGGCGGAGGCGGCGATCGACTCCGCCGTCCGCTTCACTCGCTCGTGGATGTCCGCCTGGATCCGATCGTCGAACGCCCTGATCGTCCCGACCAGCCGCGCGCTGTCGGGGATGATGTTGCTCCGCACCCCCGCCTGGAACTGCCCGACGGTGACGATCGCCGGCAGCCGCGTGATGTCCACCTGCCGGCTGACGATGGTCTGGAGCGCCGTGACGATCTGAGAGCCGACGACGATCGGATCGACGCCGGCCCAGGGAGCGGCGCCGTGGGTCTGTCGTCCCCGCACGATGATCTCGAAGATGTCGGAGCTGGCCAGCATCGGGCCGGGACGGGTCAGGAGATGGCCGGTTTCGACGTTGGCGAAGACGTGGAGGCCGAACACCGCGTCCACGCGCGGACGGTCGAGGACGCCTTCCTTGACCATCAACTCGGCGCCGGCGGGACGTTCGGCCGACGGCGCGCCTTCTTCAGCAGGCTGGAAGATGAACTTCACCGTCCCCGGCAGACGGTCCTTCAGCGAGGTGAGCACCTTCGCCGCGGCGAGACCGATCGCCATGTGCGCGTCGTGTCCGCACGCGTGCATGACGCCGACTTTCTGTCCCTCGTACTCGCCGATCGCTTTGCTGGCAAACGGCAGATCGCTGTCCTCGCGTACCGGGAGGCCGTCCATGTCGGCGCGCAGCGCGACGACCGGGCCGGGTTTGGCGCCCTTCAGCACGGCAACGACGCCGGTGCGCGCGATGCCCGTCTGCGGCTCGAGGCCGAAGCTGCGCAGCCGCTCGGCGATGTACTTCGCCGTCTCCAGTTCTCGGTTCGACAGCTCAGGATGCTCGTGCAGGTGCCGGCGCCAGGCCCGCAGCTCCGGCTCGATCGCCGCAGCCTGGGTGTCGATGTCTTTTGCGAGCGGCGATGCCGGTAGCCCGTCCACCGAGCCTTGGAAGCTGGAACCCTGCTCTCCGTCGAGTCGAGTGGAGGCAGCGATTGGAAACAACAGCGCGAGCACAACGAACGATCGAATGAACCTCATGGACCCGGGAGTATATCGCGCCCTCGCGATTCACCTCAGGTACGGGCGCGTCATTCAGCCGGCGTGTCAGCCGCGCCACACGACTTGCGCACGACGAGGTCACAGTGGAGCAGGATGTCTCGGGCAGGCAGATCGGCTCGTGCCACACGGTCGAGCATGGCCGCGAGCGCAGCGTCGCCGATTTGGCGGGTAGGCTGTCGCAACGTGGTCAACGGGACGGGCAGAAGATCCGCGTACTCCAGATCGTCAATCCCGACCAGACGGACGTCACCGGGGATGGCGTAGTTGAGCTGTAGCAGTGAGTGCATGAGGCGCCCGGCCGTCCGGTCGTTGGCGCACACGATCGCGTCAGGACGATTCGATTCCATCAGCCCACGAACCTCTGTCGCTTCATCGGGATCGAGGCGATGCACGAAGGCGCGGTCGACCGGCGCGTCCCACGCGTACAACGCTTCGCGATAGCCGGCTTCGCGAGCGTCCACCGTCGCTGCCGCGTTGGGAAGCGCCATGAATGCGATGCGCCGAGATCCCAGGCGCAGGAGATGCTCTGTGATTACATAGCCCGCGCGCCGATTGTCGATCCCAACGAGATCATGGTGACCGCGCCGAGGATACGGGACCACGGTCCTGTCAAGGAGCACAACCGGGATGCGCGCCTCATCCAGCGCCTGCGCGATCCGTCTGTTCACGTCGTCTTTGTCGGCTGTGAGCTCGAGCGGCGCAAAGAAGACCCCGGAGACCCGGCGGTCGACGTACTGGCGGCACAACTGCCACGCCCGCTCTTCCTTCGAGCTGCCGGCGCCATGGAGGCTTCCCCAGAGGAGCGCGTGCTCTCGCGCAAGGGGGGAGGCCATCATGCCTTGACAGATCGGTTCGAAGATCTCGGTTTCCCCGAGATCGGGGATCAAGAGTCCGAACGATAGTGCTCCGGCCGCCTGCGGTGTCTTGACGTAGGTCCCGGAGCCTGCGCGCCGCTCGACGAGTCCCTCGGCCTGCAGCTCGCGCACGGCTCGGCCGATCGTGATGCGCGAAGCGCCGAACTGACGAACGAGCTCGGCCTCACTGGACAGCCGGTCGCCCCGCTTCAGCCGGCCCGACTGGATTTCCCGCCGCAGGGCCGAGTAGACCTGCTTGTACTTCGGGGTCTGACCATCTCGTGCGATCATGGTTATAATGATATAACAGCATTGTAACGTTCTCAAGCGGTAATGCAATACTGCCGACCTTGATCGCAGCGCTGACACACAGTAGTGACACACAGTGGATTGACGGTGGCCAGCCGATGTTGATATGCTTGCTTTGCGTAAGTTGATATAGCAGAGTCGAACGGAGTGAGGGCCCGATGGTGACCGCAGCGACGCCTCCCAAACACTTTCTGGTGGCGTCGGATTTTGACCAGACCTTGAGCTTCAACGATTCGGGCTCGGTGTTGAGTGACTTGATTGGAGCCTCGCAGTTCCAGCACAAAGTGGAGGGTCTCGCCCGCACCAACCTCGTCCATCAGGGTGGAGAGCTTGCGTACCTGATCCGTCACGATCCGGAATTCCGTGGGGTTCGTCGGGAGCACCTGGAAGAAACCGGCAGACGGGTGCGCCTGCGCAGCAACATCCCAGCGCTCGTCGAGTTCCTGGAGCGCGGCTTGGAGGGATACCGGTTCTCGTTCTTCGTCATTTCCGCGGCGCCTCGAGAAGTGATCCAGTCGGCGCTTGCTGGCATCGTGCTGCCTGAGCACGTCTTCGGGACAGAGCTCGAGTACGACGCCGCGTCTGGCGAAGTTCGCTCGATTGTCCGGGTGCCGGCAGGCTACGGCAAGGTCGCGGTCGTCGAGGAGCTGGAAAGCCGTCTCGGAATTGCGCCCGACCGCACGATCTATGTCGGGGACGGCAGCTCGGACGTGCACGTGATGCTCCATGTCAACAACCGCAACGGCCACACGATTGCCGTGTCGGAGAACAGTCAGTTGGCGCGCATCGCGAAGAGCACGGTGCTGAGCGACAACGCCTTCAGCGTCACGGTTCCGATCCTCGAGCAGATTCTCGGCTGGAGAGTGGGTGACATCCGCTCGCTGTTCGAATCGAACGGCTTGACGCTGCACGAGTGGGAGAAGGCTCGTACCGACCGGGTGACCGTCCGCGAGTCCTCGCTACCGCAAACCCAGGCTCTGGCCTGATCTGGAGGAAATGCTGTCGTGGTCGAGTATCTCGGTTGGGCCGCAACGACCGTGTTCGTCGGGTCGTACTTCTTCACGCGTGCCGAAACGTTGAGGCGCCTGCAGATGCTCGGTGCGCTGATGTGGGTGGCTTACGGACTCCTCATTGAAGCCTCCCCGGTCGTGGCAGCCAATCTGCTGGTCTTCGGGGCGGCGGCTTGGACACTTACACGCTCAACCGGCAGAGCAGATACCACACTGGACTGAAAGGAACGGTAGCGGTTCATGTTCGTCGGACATTACGGCGTGAGTTTAGCGGCACAACATCACAGCGCTTGTCTCATACGCGGTGTTTGCCTTGATCGTGCGTTTTCTCGAGTGACGTCCTGACGTTCGGACGAAGTCGCCAGACGACGCGATGAGGCTGGCATATACACAGGGCCGCGGCTGACAGCTGATCCTACGACGCCCGCAATCGCAGCAGGGAAATCATGACGGAGGGTGACATATATCGACTGCTAGCCTGATGTGTCGGTGTGGGGAAAGGTGAATGACGGGGAACCTCAGTTGCTGCGTGGGCGTCTTCCTTAACAGGCTCTTCCCGAGATGGCGGCCGCCTTGTCGCCTTGTCAGGACGAGTGGTCGATTCCGGCACGTCGGTCTCTGTGTCACAAACCCCAGAACCTGACGTTGTCGATTATGCACACCGCCGTTCGTCGTTAGGGCGAGGGGCGATGGGCAAGGGTAGAGGCGTGCGAGACGACGGCCTGATTGGGGACCCATTGGCGGCGGTTGCGTCAGATGTAATTGCCGCTTCGGCTGCCGATGTAAAGACAGTGTAAAGAGGAAAGTATGGTCAAACGACTGATCCTGATGTTGGTGGTGATGGGCTTGTTCATCGGGGCCCTCGGCTTCTTCAAGTTCCGGCAGTTCCAGGCGATGGCCGGGCAGGCCTTCCAGCCACCTCCCGAGGCCGTCACCACCATCGTCGCAGGGCGGGAGACCTGGCCGGCCACCCTCAGCGCCATCGGGACGATGGCCGCCGTCCAGGGGGTCACCGTGAGCGCGGATCTGCCAGGCATCGTCGGCCGCATCGCGTTCGATTCCGGGAGGGCGGTCCGAGAAGGGGACGTGCTCGTCCAGCTCGACACGCGGCAGGAGCAAGCCCAGCTGGCGGCCCTCGAATCGGAGCGCGATCTGGCCCGGCTCAACTTCGAGCGCATGCAGGGCCTGGTGACGGAAGGCGCGATCTCGCGGGCGGAGTACGACCGGGCGGCGGCCGAGCAGAAGCAGACGGAGGCCCGGGTCGGCGAGATCCGCGCCACGATTGCGCGGAAGACGATCCGGGCGCCGTTCTCCGGCATCCTGGGCATTCGGCAGGTCAACCTGGGGCAGTACCTGTCGGGCGGCGATGCGGTGGTCCCGCTGCAGGCGCTCCATCCAATCTACGTGAACTTCGACGTACCGCAGCAGCAAGCCGGCCAGGTGCGCGTCGGCCGCCAGGTGCGCCTCACGACCGGCGCCCTGGCGGATGTCGAATTCACGGGCCGCGTCACGGCGATCAACTCGATCGTGGACGAGGCAACCCGGAACGTACAGATTCAGGCCACGCTGGCCAACCCGCACGGCACGCTGCGACCCGGCATGTTCGTTCAGACGGAGGTCATGCTGGGCGCGAACCGCTCGGTCGTGACGCTGCCGGCCTCCGCCATCAGCTATGCCCCGTTCGGCGATTCGGTCTTCATCGTCACCGACCTCAAGGATCCGAACGGTCAGTCGTACCGCGGGGTGCGCCAGCAGTTCGTCAAAGTGGAGGGGTCGCGCGGCGATCAGGTGGCGGTCATCTCGGGTCTCAACCCAGGAGACGAGGTCGTGACGTCCGGCGTCTTCAAGCTCCGCAACGGCGCGGCGGTCCTCGTCAACAACAAGGTTCGGCCCGCGAATAGTCCGAAGCCCAAGCCCGAGGACAGCTGATGCGCTTTACCGATCTCTTCATTAGGCGGCCGGTTCTCGCGATCGTCGTCAACCTCGTGATCCTGATCGCGGGGTTGCAGTCGATCCGCGCGCTGAGCGTCCGGCAGTATCCGCGCAGCGACATCGCGGTCGTCCGGGTGTCGACGGTCTACGTAGGTGCGAACGCCGACCTCGTGCGGGGTTTCATCACGACGCCGCTCGAGCGCGTCATCGCCAGCGCCGACGGCATCGACTACATGGAATCGTCGAGCGCACAGGCGATCAGCACGATCACCGTGCACCTGAAGCTCAACTACGACACCAACGCGGCGCTCACGCAGATCCAGGCGAAGGTCGCGCAGGTCCGGAACGATCTTCCTCCTGAGGCCGAGGCGCCAATTATTGAGCTGGAGACGGCGGACACGCAGTTCGCGGCGATGTACCTTGGCTTCTCATCCGCCGATCTCGACCAGAACCAGATTACCGACTATCTGATGCGCGTCGTGCAGCCGAAGCTGAGCGCCGTCAGCGGCGTCCAGCGCGCCGATATTCTCGGTGATCGGACCTTCGCCATGCGCATCTGGTTGAAGCCGGACCGGATGGCGGCGCACGGCATTTCGCCCTCGGCGGTGCGCGAGGCCCTGGCGCAGAACAACTACCTGTCGGCGCTCGGCAGAACGAAGGGCTCCATGGTGTCGGTGAACCTGATTGCCAACACCGATCTGCGCACGCCGGAAGAGTTCCGCCAGCTCGTGGTCAAGGAGGAGGGGGGCGTCGTCGTCCGGCTCGGCGAGATCGCCGACGTCGTGCTGGGCGCCGAGAACTACGAGGAGGACGTCCGCTTCGACGGCGAGACCGCGGTGTTAATGGGCATCTGGGTGCTGCCCACCGCCAACTCGCTCGACGTGATCGGCCGGGTTCGCGAGGCGATGCCCGGGATCGAGGCGCAGTTGCCGGTCGGGATGAAGGCCGGCATCCCCTATGACTCGACCGAGTACATCCAGGACGCCATCAACGAAGTGCTCACGACGCTGAGCGAGACGCTTCTCATCGTCATCGTGGTCATCTTCCTGTTTCTCGGCTCGTTCCGCGCGGTCATCATTCCGATCGTCGCCATCCCAATCTCCCTGGTTGGCGCCGTCTTCCTGATGCTCACGGCGGGGTTCACCATCAATCTGCTGACGCTGCTCGCGATCGTGCTCTCGGTCGGCCTGGTCGTCGACGATGCCATCGTGATGGTGGAGAACATCGAGCGGCATATCCATCTGGGCAAGCCTCCGGTCCAGGCGGCCCTCGAGGCCGCGCGCGAGCTGGTCGGGCCAATCATCTCGATGACCATCACGCTGGCCGCGGTGTACGCGCCGGTTGGCATTCAGGGAGGGTTGACGGGTGCGCTGTTCCGGGAATTCGCATTCACGCTCGCAGGGGCGGTGATCGTGTCCGGCGTGGTCGCGCTGACGCTCTCCCCGATGATGGGGGCGAGGCTGCTGCGCTCCGGACAGAGCGAGCGAGGCTTCGCCGGCTGGATCAATCGCCGTTTCGAAGGCCTGCGCAACGGTTACACGCGCACGCTGACCGGCACGCTCCGCTACCGACCCGTCGTCCTCGTGCTCTGGGCGATTGTGGCGCTGCTGATCGTGCCGTTCTACATGTTCTCGCAGCGCGAGCTCGCGCCCAGCGAGGATCAGGGTGTCGTGTTCTCGATCATCCAGGCGTCGGCAAACTCCACGATCGATCAAACCAAGCTGTTCACACAGCAGGTGTACGAGGTCTATCGAGCGATTCCCGAGACCGCCAGCGTCTTCCAGCTCACGTTCCCGACGGGCGGCTTCGGCGGCATGGTCACGAAGCCATGGAGCGAGCGGACCAAGACCACCGACCAACTGCTGCTCGAATCGATGGGGCCGCTGTCGCAGATCCCGGGGATTCGCGCGATCCCGCTGACGCCACCGCCGCTGCCTGGCGGCGGAGACTTTCCGGTCGACTTCGTGATCGCGTCCGCGGCGGAGCCGGAACAGCTCGGCGAGCTCGCCGGCCAGCTCGTGCAGAAGGCACTCGCCAGCGGTCTCTTCATCTTCGCCGACGCCGATCTGAAGTTCGACCAGCCCCAGGCCGAGGTCGTCTTCGACCGCGACAAGCTGCGATCGCAGGGGGTCGACCTCAGTCAGGCCGGCCTGGATCTGTCGACGCTGCTCGGCGGGGACTACATCAACCGTTTTAGCATCCAGGGCCGGAGCTACAAAGTCATCCCGCAGGTCAAACGCGGGGAGCGGTTGACGCCCGATCAACTCTCGCAGATGTACATCACGGGATCCAATGGCAGGCTCGTTCCCCTGTCGACGTTCGCCACCCTGAAGACGACGGCGGAGCCGCGGGAGCTGAAGAAATTCCAACAGCTCAACGCGGTGCGTATCCAGGGCGTGATCCCACCGCCGGTGCCGCTCGACCAGGCACTGACCGTTCTCGAAGACGAAGCCCGGGCGATCCTGCCGCAGGGCTTCACGATCGACTACGCCGGCGAGTCGCGCCAGCTCCGGGTGGAGGGCAGCAGGTTCCTCGGCACGTTCCTGCTCTCGGCGATTCTGATCTATCTCGTCCTCGCGGCGCAGTTCGAGAGCTTCCGCGATCCGTTCATCATCCTCGCGGGCTCGGTGCCGTTGGCCATCTCCGGGGCGTTGCTGTTCTCCTTCCTCGGGCTGACGACCCTGAACATCTACAGCCAGGTGGGGTTGATTACGCTGGTCGGCCTCGTGTCGAAGAACGGCATTCTGATCGTGCAGTTCGCGAACCACCTGCAGGAGACCGGCGTGGATAAACTGCGCTCGGTCATCGAAGCGTCCGGCACGCGGCTGCGCCCGATCCTGATGACGACGGCGGCGACGGTGGTTGGCCACACCCCGCTCATCCTCGCGACGGGACCAGGCGCAGGAGCGCGCAACAGCATCGGCATCATGCTCGTCAGCGGCATGATTATCGGCACGCTCTTTACCTTGTTCGTGGTGCCGTCGATTTACATGCTCCTCGCGCGGACGCGGGCCCGGGTGGCTTCGGCGGAGGAGGTCGAGGAGGAGATGGTCCCGCATGCCTCTCGGCTCCGCCCGTCGGCCGTCTTGGAGTAGCTGGTTGGAAGGACAACCCTCTACGCACATGAAGATGCGATTCATCATCACCGCGGTGACAGCCAGCCTGCTGACGGGCTGTACGGTCGGCCCGAACTACCGCAGACCAGTCATCGAATCGCCGAAGGCATTCCGCGGCAGCGCGGTCGCCATGCCGTCACCCGACTCAGGCTCGCTCGCCGACCTGAAATGGTTCGAGGTCTTCAAGGACGAGCGCCTGCAGGAGATGGTGCGCACGGCGCTCGTCCAGAACTACGATCTCCGCGACGCCGTCGTGCGGGTAGAGGCGGCGCGCGCCAATCTCGGCATCACCCGCGCCGACCAGTTTCCAACGGTTGACGCCAGTGCGGGGGTCACCAGCCAGCGCACCTCTGCGAGCGGCGCGTTCCCGCTCCCTCAGGGGTTCGATCAGACGCGGACCGTCGGCAGCGTCGCGCTCAATCTCCTCTCGTTCGAGGTGGATATCTGGGGCCGGCTGCGCCGCGCGACCGAAGCCGCGCGGGCGGATCTGCTCGCCAGCGAGGAGAACCGCAAGGCCGTGATGACGACGCTCGTCAGCGACGTCGCGGGCGCGTACTTCAACCTGCTCGCGCTGGACATGGAGCTGGGGATTGCCCGGCGCACGCTGGCGACCCGGGAGGAGTCGCTGCAGCTGATCAGAAACCGGGAACGGAGCGGTCTCGCGACACTCGTGGAGGTTCGGCAAGGCGAGCAGCTCGTCTATGGCGCCGCGCAAGCGATCCCGAATGCGGAGCGGCTGATCGAGCAGACGGAGAACCAGATCAGCCTGCTGCTCGGCGGCAGCCCAGGGGTCATTGCACGTGGCCGCTCGTTGACGGACCAGGAGCAGCCCCCGTCGGTGCCTCCAGGATTGCCGTCCTCACTGCTGGAGCGGCGCCCGGACATCCGGGCCGCCGAGCAGAATCTCGTCGCGGCAAACGCGATTATTGGTGTCGCCAAGGCCGCTTACTTCCCCCAGATCAGCCTGACCGGCTTCCTGGGGTTTCAGAGCAGCCAACTGTCCACCCTCTTCTCGGGTCCGACGCGGGTGTGGCAGTTCGCGCCCCAGGTGACGCAACCGATCTTCAACGCCGGTCGCATCAAATCGAACGTGAGACTGGCGGAGGCGCAACAGCAGCTGGCGCTCATCCAGTACGAACGCGTGATCCAAACGGCCTTCCGGGAAGTGTCGGATACGCTGATTCAGTATCAGAAGGTGCGGGAGATTCGCGCGCAACAGGAACTGCTGGTGGCGACGCTCCAGGATCGATCGCGCCTGTCCTATCTGAGATACCGGGGCGGCGTCGACACGCTGTTGAACGCGCTGGACGCAGACCGGGACCTGTTCGAGGCCGAACTCGGACTCGCCCAGACCAGACGGAACGAACTGCTGGCGCTCGTCCAGCTCTACGCCGCACTCGGTGGTGGCTGGCGGCAATAGACGCCCGATGCGAGGCAGCGCCGGCTACAATTCCCATCGTGGCCTCTTCGCGCGAGCTGCGTATTCTCAAGACGATCGCGGAAGCGCTGAACGGGGCTGGCGACGTCGACCAGGCGCTGCAGACGACGCTCGAGCAGGTGGCGGCGCTGCTGGGACTCGACGCCGGCTGGATCTGGCTCACCGATCCGCAGACGGGTCGCTTCTACAGCGCGGTGGCCCAGCGACTCCCTCCGTTCCTGCGCGAGCCGGTCCGGATGACCGGGCGCCCGTGCTGGTGCCTCAACGCCTTCCGCGCGGGTGACCTGACGGCCGGCAACATCGACGTGATGGAGTGCAGCCGGCTGCGGGCGGCGGTCGCCGCGCATGACCGAGCGCGCACCCACGGCCTGCGATACCACGCCAGCATCCCGCTGTACTTCGGCGACCGGCCGCTCGGCATCATGAACGTCGCGGCCCCCGCCTGGCGCAAGTTGACGACGCGCGAGCTCGACCTGCTGTCCACGATCGCCTCTCAGGTTGGCGTCGCCATCGAGCGAGCGAGACTGGCTGGCGAGAACGTGAGGGTCGCGCGCATGGAGGAACGCACCCGCCTCGCGCGTGACATTCACGACACGCTCGCGCAGCGACTGACCGCCATCGGGCTTCATCTCGAGGCAGCCATTGAGGAGATGCCCGAGATACCGAACCGCGCGCCGGCGCGTCTCGAGCTGCAGCGCGCGCTCGAGCTGTCCAGATCCGGTCTGGGCGAGGCACGCGGATCGATGCGCCAGCTCCGAACCGCCGGCGGGCAGCCGCTGCCCGAAGCGCTCGATGCGCTCGCCCACGCATTCACGGCTGAGAGCGGCATTCGCGTGCACGTCAGGTCCTCGGGACACTCCGCGCTCGCACCTGCCGAGGAAGACGAGCTGTTTCGGATCGCCAGCGAGGCGCTGACGAACGTCCGCAAGCACGCACGTGCGACGGATGTCGAGCTGTCGCTCTCCGCCCGTGGGCGCGTGGTGCGCCTGGAGATTGCCGACAACGGCCGCGGCTTCAATCCTCGGACGCGCACGTCCGGCTTCGGCCTGATCGGCATGCGGGAACGCGCCCAGGCTATCGGCGCCACGCTCCGGGTAGCATCGCGACCTCGCCGCGGCACCCGCGTGGTCCTCACCCTGAAACCGCGGCGCGGCAGGCGATGATCCGCGTGCTGCTCGTCGACGATCACCCGGTCGTGCACGACGGCGTCGCCGCGGTCCTCAACCGGACTCCCGACATCCGGCTGGTGCAGGCGGTCGAGAATCTGGAAAATGCGCTCGCCGCACTTGAGGGTACGAAGCCGGATGTCGCCTTGCTCGACGTCAGGCTGCGCGGCGCCGACAGCTTGTCGGCCATAGGCACTCTCGTCGCGGCCAGGCCGGCGCTTCGCGTGATCGTCTTCTCGGCGTACGACGTCGACGAGTACGTGTTCGGCGCGATTCGCGCGGGCGCGCGAGGGTATTTGCTGAAAGGCGCTGCGGGTGCTGAGCTGGCGACCGCCATTCGCAAGGTGCACGGCGGCGAGTCGTATCTCTCCCCCCAGCTCAGCACGAAGCTCGTGGACGAGATGCAGACGCGATCCCGCGGCTCGCGCCTCCTGACGCCGCGGGAGTCGGTGGTCCTGCGCCTGATGGCCGCCGGACTCTCGAACAAGGAGATCGCCGGCTCCTTGGGCATCACCGAGCGGACGGTCAAGTTCCACGTCACCGGCGTCCTCAACAAGCTGGGCGCCGAGAATCGCACCCAGGCGGTCGCGCTGGCAGGCCGGCGCGGCATCCTACCGATCGACCAGGCCTGAGCCGAGCGCCGCGGCACCTGCCCAATCGGACAGGTCGCACCCTGATCATCCGCCCGAAGCCGCCGTGCGCTCCCGCGCGCGACACTATCAACCATGTCTCAGTCGAATCATGTGGCACTCGTCACCGGCGCGAGCCGGGGTCTTGGCGCCGTCATCGCGAAGGTGCTCGCCTGGCGCGGGTACGCGCTGGTCGTCGGCGCCCGCGACGCTCCTCCGCTGCAGGACGTCGCGGAGTCGCTCCGCGAGCAGGGCGCGCGCGTTGTGACCGTCGAAGGGGATGTCACAGATGGCGCAGTGCGCGCGCGGCTGATCGATGAAGCGCGCCGTCTGGGCGGTCTCCACCTGCTTATCAACAACGCGTCGGAGCTGGGGCGGATCGGTCCGTTTTCGAAGGCCGACGTCGTTCGCTTCGAGCGCCTGCTGCAAGTCAACGTCGTCGCACCGGTCGCGTTGATCCAGTTGGCGCTTCCCCTGCTTGCCGAGAGTGGGGGCCTCGTCGTGAATATCTCGAGCGACGCCGCACGCGCCGCGTATCCTGGCTGGGGTGCGTACGGCGCCAGCAAGGCCGCCCTCGAGCTGCTGACGCGGACCCTGGCGGGCGAGCTCCGCGATCGTGGCGTCTCGGCCGTCACTGTCGATCCCGGTGACATGCGTACGCGCATGCACCAGGACGCGTTTCCGGGCGAGGACATCTCGGATCGCCCGCTTCCCGAGGTGACCGTACCCTTCTGGGACTGGCTGTTCGACCAGCCGCCGAGCGAGATCAACGGCGAGCGATTCGCCGCCCAGCAGGAGGACTCGCGATGGCTGCCCTTCGACTCCGCTCAGGGCAAGTTGCAGCGGGCGTGATTGCGGACTTCGAGCTGCCGCCGACGCTCGAAGCGGCCGAGCCGCCCGAAGCGCGGGGGTTCGAGCGCGACGCCATCCGGCTGATCGTGTCGGATGTCGGCCGCGAGTCGATCGAGCACGCGCGCTTCCGGGATCTGCCGCAATGGCTGTCGGAAGGCGATCTGCTCGTGGTCAACACGAGCGGCACGCTCAACGCCGCGCTTCCGGTGACGAGCGAGGACGGGCGGTCATTCGACCTTCATCTGTCGACGCAGCTGCCCGGAGGTTTCTGGACCGTCGAGCTGCGAGCGCCGGGACCCCTCGCGTCGCTGCCCTCGCATGACGGTCGAGCGGGTCTCAGGCTCCGACTGCCAGCGAGTGGGCGAGCCACGTTGCTCGCGCCGTATCCGGTGAGTGCGGGTCTGCAGTCACGGTCGCGATTGTGGATGGCGGTGCTGGAACTTCCCGCTCCGGTGCACCAGTACCTCGAGCGTCACGGCTTTCCAATTCGTTACAGCTATGTGTCCGAGCCATGGCCCGGCTCGATGTACCAGACGGTATTCGCCATCGAACCCGGCAGCGCCGAGATGCCGTCGGCCGGCCGGCCGTTCACGGCGGAGCTCGTGACGCGGCTCGTCGCCAGCGGCATTCAAATCGCGCCCTTGCTGCTGCACACCGGGGTGGCGAGTTTGGAGGATCACGAACCACCTTACGAGGAGTTCTACCGGGTGTCGCGCGCGACCGCGGACCGCGTGAACGCCACGCGCCGAGCGGGTCATCGGATCGTCGCCGTCGGCACGACGGTCGTGCGCGCGCTCGAGACGGTGACCGATGCGAGCGGGACCACGCATCCGGGTGAGGGGTGGACCAATCTTGTGATCACGCCGGACCGGGCCCTGCGGTCCGTGAGAGCCCTCATCACCGGCCTGCACGAGCCGAAGGCCACGCACCTGGCGATGCTCGAGCGCGTCGTGACGGCCGCCGCGAGTCAGCGCGCGGCGGACGCGCAGATCAGCGCCAGCGTCTGCGGTCCGTGTCAGCTCGAGCGGGCCTACACCGAGGCGCGAGGGGCGGGATATCTCTGGCACGAGTTCGGGGATGCGCACTTGATCCTGGGGCCCTGATGCTCGGACTGACTATCTGAGGCCGAACGCACGCAGCGCGGTCTTTCGAAAGAGCGTGCGTGGAGGGCCGGTCACGAACATCCAGAGGAGAACCTTGACCGAGAAGGGCAGACGAGGCTGTCCGCCCCCGGGTCCGGGCGAGAACCACTGGAGCAACGTGTCAAGCGGGCTGACGCGCAGGTCATCCAGCTGCGCGACCCGATGCACGCACCCTACCGTGCAGAACGGCGCGCAGGTTTTTACGGTGTGATACTGGCGTTCCAGATCGTCGCGGCCGTACCGCTCGAGGGGAACGCCAGGATGACCGCGCTGCTGCGAGCACCAGTGCACCAGGCCGTCCTCGCACACATAGAGATATCGGCACCCGGCGCGGCAGTGCCAATCGTTGCCGCGCCCCATCGAGAGATTCTTCTGAAACCTGTTATGGCTCGCGAAATCGAACGGCGACCGTCCAATCTTGACGATCTCCTCCAGAATCCGCCGCTGCCGCTCGTCGAGCGGCACGAGCTGGCCCTGAGTATCGTGGATGATGCCGGCGGTCGTCGATAGACCCAGCTCCGACGCTCGGCGTGCAACAACGAGCGCATCTTCAGGGTGAGGAATCCCTCCGCCGACGACGGCGTTGATCGTCACGTCGAACCAGGCGTGCCCGGCGAGCCATTGCAGCTTCCTGTCCAGGACCTTCAGGCTCTTGTGCGACACTGCGTCAGGAATGACGTTGTCGATGCTGATCTGAAGATGGTCGAGGCCTGCGCGATTCAACCGCTCGATCCGCTCGCGGGTCAGGAGATAGCCGTTGGTGATGACCGTGGCCAGCATCCCGCGGTCGCGAATGCGACGGATGATGTCGTCGAGGGCCGGATGGAGGAGCGGCTCGCCACCG
Source organism: Vicinamibacterales bacterium (assembly GCA_050745085.1). Lineage (GTDB taxonomy): Bacteria > Acidobacteriota > Vicinamibacteria > Vicinamibacterales > 2-12-FULL-66-21 > DATAEE01. The sequence goes on along the minus strand of JBOGJB010000109.1, from coordinate 493 downwards.
CTCAGCGTCACGATGCCGGTGCCCAGTGACGCGAGCAAGTCGACGCGGCGAAACACGTCCGGCGTCGGGACGGGCTCGGACGAGTCGTCGTACTCATTGCAGTAGGCGCACGACAGATTGCAGCGCCGGATCGGAATGAGATGCGCGACGACGGGCTGCCGGGGAAACCTGAAGGCCTTCGTCAGGGTTCGGGCTTCCCGGAACCGCCTCTGGATTCCGCGAACACGGCGGGTGAGCGGAACGAAGCTCATCGGAGTCCGCCACGGCGCTGGGCGTCAACCGCTACCTGCTCACGATACGTCGGTCGGACAGATGGCGCAAGCAGGCGAGCGTTTCCACGCGTGCCAGGACGGTTCTCGGGTAGCATACGGGCCACTCACGGGCGGCCGATGCACATCTCCCGGCGCAGCTTCCTCGTCACGACCGCGGCCGCGAGCGCCGCGCCGTTCGTGCGGCTCGACGCGCAGGCGCCGGCCACGGGCCTACGCCGCGC
>JBOGJB010000108.1:0-4215 GCA_050745085.1 Vicinamibacterales bacterium | reverse complement strand
GCCTCGAACGGGCCGGACGAACCCGACGGGACCGACGGCCTGGATCTCAGCGCGATCGCGGGCAATCCGACCCGCGACGACTCCGAGGCGCTCATCGCCGACACGCTCGCGTCGATGGTCTACGCGCTCAGCGTGGGGCCGTCGACGAGCGCGGCCGCGCGCGCGGCGAACGTCTCGCGCCGCCACGCGCTGCGCTCGGCCGCGGCGGGCATGGGTCCGACCGCGGCAGACACCGCGTGGGACCTGCCGGGCGAGGAGTTCGGGCCGGGCGGATGGATGGTGCGTGGATCGCTCATCGGCCTCGACATCGGACTCTCGCGCCTCGCGCTCCGGCGGCAGCTCGACACCGGCCTTCCGCCGCCGCCCGACGTCAGCGACAACGATCGCCGGACCCTGGCCGAAACCGTGCGCCTCATGACCTGGCCCGAGCTGACCGATGCGGATCGTGATGCGCTCGCGGCGGCGCTCGGGCGCGGGCGCGAGCGGGCACGAGCGCTCCTCGCGGAGCCGGGCGCCTTCGCCACCCTGGCGGCGGAGGCGGGCATGGACGAGACCCGGCGGCAGGCGCTCGCCTGGATTGCGTCGCGCGACCGCGCGGCAGCGTTCGACGAGCTGTGGTTGTCGGAGCTGGCGCGCGTGGGAAAGCCCGGGATTCCGGCCGATCGCCTCGATGCCTGGGGCACGGCGGCCCTCCCCCTGGAGGGGGGCCTCGCTGTACGCTATCCGGCGGGCGGGGATGCCTGCCTGCTGGCCGGCCGCCCGGCCATCGGCATGATGGCCATGACGGTACCGGACGTCGCCCTGCGGGTGGTCGAGGTGCTGGCGGAGCTGAAGCTGCCGGCGGCGCTCGTGCCGGACATAATGGCATACGCCACGCAGCAGGTGATCGACGACGCGACGACGATCCACGCCGACGATCGCGACGCGCTCGCAAGCACCGCGCGCCGGCTTCCGGTCGATCGAATGATAGACATCATCGCCGCGCTGACAGCGGCCGGCCCGCTCGTGCCGCGGAGGACGCCATGAAGTCCGCTTTCGCCGCCGTTGCTGCCGCCCTTGCGACCGCCACCGCTCTTGGCGTCGCCCAGGCGCCGGCGCCGACGCTCAGAGTGCTCTCGCCCGGGAACGACACGTACGTCGGCGGGCCGGTGCTGCTGCGCGCCGTCGTCGAGCCGATGTCGGCCGTCCCGCGGGTCACGCGCGTGAAGTTTTTCGCCGACGCGAAGCTGGTCTGCGAGCTGCAGCGTCCCCCGTTCGAGTGCGAATGGGATGCCGGACCCGCGATCGCTGAGCACACGTTCCGCGTCACCGCGACGCTCGACGATGGACAGCAGCTCATACAGATGGTGTTTACGCGCAAGCTCGACTACGCGGAGCGCGTGGACGTGGACGTCGTCCAGGTGCCGGTGGTCGTGACCGACGGCGGGCGCTTCGTGCAGGGGCTGACGAGCGACGACTTCAAGGTCTCCGAGGACAACGTTCAGCAGCGGATCACGCACTTCGCCTCCGAGAACATCCCCCTCGAGCTGGTCATGACGCTCGACGTCAGCGGCAGCATGGAGAACTTCATCCCGTCGATGAAAGCCGCGGCGAAGCGGTTCCAGGCGGCGGTGCCGCCGAAGACCCCGCTGACGATCTTCGCGTTCAACGAGACCGTGTTCACGATCGTGCGCCGCTCGACCGATGCGGAGGAGCGCGCGCGCCGCATCGAACGGCTCAAGTCGTGGGGCGGCACGGCGCTGTACGACGCGATCATCGAGGCGATCGACTCGGTCGGACGCCAGGCAGGGCGGCGCGCCGTCGTAGTGTTCAGCGACGGCGAGGATCAGTCGAGCCATGCGACGCGCGAGGCCGCGAACCGCCGCGTCGAGGGAAGCGACGCGACGGTCTACACGATCGGGCAGGGACGCGCGGCCGACCACACCCCGCTGCAGAAGATCATGGAAAGCTTCGCGGCGGTCAGCGGCGGGCGCGCGTTCTTCACGCAGGACCTCGAGAAGCTCGAGGCCGCGTTCAAAGAGATCATCGACGATCTCTCGCATCAGTACTTGATCAGCTATGCGCCCCCGGAGGCGCCAGCCGGCGCCTGGCGCCGGATCAAGGTGAACGTGGCGGGCGGGTATCGAGTGCGCGCGCGCCAGGGCTATCGTCTGACGAAACACGACTAAGGGTGGTACCCATGCATGCGTCGAGTCCTCGCGTCGGGTCGCTCGGCCTCGCGGTCATCCTCGCCGCTACCGCATCCGCATCCATCGCCGGGCAGCAGCCGTCCGCGCACGCCGGGCTGCCGCCCGCGGCCCAGCAGCCGCCGCCGGATCCGCAGCAGACGCCGCCGGCATCACAGCAGCCCACGGTCACGTTCCGCACGTCGGTCGACCGCGTCGTCGTCGACGTGATCGTGATCGACAGGCGCGGACGTCCCGTGGCGGACATGACCGCGGACGACTTCACGATCCAGGTGGACGGCAAGCCGCGCCGCGTGGCGTCGGCGAGCTTCATCTCGTCGTCGCGCCGGAGCGCGCCGGCGCCGTCGGCGCGCCCACCCTACAGCAGCAACGAGGGAGAAGGGGGCGGCCGGCAGATTATGATCGTCGTCGATCAGGGCAACATCTCGAAGCTTGGCGCGCGGCGGCCGCTCGAGGCGGCCGCGGGGTTCATCGACGGTCTCTCCCCCGCCGACCGGGTCGGGCTGCACGTCCTGCCTGGCGCGGGGCCGCACATCGACTTCACGGCGAACCATGCGCTCGTGAAGTCGTCGCTGCCCCAGGTCGTCGGCGAGTCGGATCCGATCAGCGGCTTCCACCACATCGGCGTCGGCGAAGCCTACGCGATCGACCGCGGCGACAACCTCGTGCTGCAGGAGGTGGCGGCGCGCGAGTGCTCGGGCATGAGCGGCCTGGCGCTGTCCGAGTGCGAGGACGGCCTTCCGGCCGAAGCGCGCATGGTCGTCGCCCAGATCCGCGAGCGGACGCAGTCGTCGCTCTTCGCGTTCCGCGCGTTGCTCGATCGCATGGGGATGTCCCCCGGGCCGAAGACGCTGCTGTTCGTCTCGGAGGGCCTCGTCGTCGATCGCGAGATCAGCGACCTCGAGTGGGTGGCCGAGCACGCGGCGAAGGCACAGGTCAGCCTGTACGTCCTGAAGCTGGATCGCAACGAGTTCGACGCGTCGGTCGCGCGCATCTCGCCGACCTGGGTCGAGGATCGCGAGCTGCGCGTGCGCGGGCTCGAAACGCTGGCCGGCTACGCGCGGGGAGCGGTGTTCCCGGCCGCGGCGGACCCGGCGTCGGCGTTTCAACGGTTGTCGATCGAGCTGTCCGGCTACTACCTCCTGAGCTTCGAGCCGGAGGAGACCGACCGTGACGGCAAGCGGCACCGGATCAAGGTGGAGACCACGCGCCGCGACATCACCATCCGCGCGCGTCAGCAGTTCACGGTCGATCCGGCGCGGTCGTCGATGACCGACGAGCAGCAGCTCGCCGAGGCGCTGCGCTCGCCGCTCGTCTCGCCGGACGTGCCGCTCCGCGCGACGACGTATGTCATGCAGGAGCCGGGAACGACGAAGTTGAAGGTCATCGTCGCCGCCGCGATCAACCCGGGGCGGCACGGAGCGGACGGAGATCTCGCGCTCGCCTACATGCTCGTGGACACGCGCGGGCGGCTGGCCGCAAGCCGGCTGGAAAGGCCGCTGAAGAAAACGTCGCTCGCGGCGCTGCCCGAGGGGTGGCAGTCCTACACCGCGGCGACGCTCGTCGACCCCGGCGCCTACACGCTCAAGCTCGCGGTTCTGACGCCGGACGGCACGAGCGGCAGCCTCGAGCACACGTTCCGGGCGGCGCTCGGCACCGCCGGCCAGGTGAAGTTCGGCGACCTGATGATCGCCGAGCCGCGGCGATCGCGAGAGGCCACGTCGCGCCTGGCCGCCACGCCCGGTCTGGCGAGCGACAGCATCGTCGGGTACATGGAGCTGTACTCCGACGCGCCAGACCAGCTCGCGAAGACGCGCGTCCGGTTCGAGGTCGCGTCCGACGAGAACGGTCGCGCGCTCGAATCGAGCGACGGGCGCATCGAGGACGATCCGAAGGGCTATCGGCGCGCGGAGGGCCGCGTTCCGGTCGCGCTGCTGCCCCCGGGGGACTACGTCGCGCGCGCGATCGTGCTCGCCGACGGGCGTCCGATCGGCCGGGCGGTGCGGCCGTTCACCGTCCTGCGAAGCCC
>JBOGJB010000107.1:0-4033 GCA_050745085.1 Vicinamibacterales bacterium | reverse complement strand
CGCCGCGGGCGTGGCGCGCTACGACGGGATCGCGGATGACCTGCAGCGGGCCGTCGAGGACGCCGCCGGCATTGAGGCTCTCTCCGTCGGCGCGGGCATCGCCGCCGTCACTGCGGAAACGTGGTGCGGCGCGGCGCAGGGCCTGAAGCACGTCGTCGCACTCACGCTCGGCGAGCGCGTCGCGGCCGGCGTCCTTCTCAACGGCGCGCCGTGGTCCGGCGCGCACGGCCTCGCCGGATCCGCCGCGTGGCTCGCCATCAACCCGGTCGAGCGGCAGGACTACCGCCGGAGCGGATCGCTCGACGCCGAGATCAGCGCGCGAGGGATCGCCCGGCGCCTCGTCTGGCGCATCGAAGCGGGCGATCACTCGTCGGTGCGCGAGAAGGCGCGCACGCTCGACGCCATCACGGCCATGCACGTCTTCGAAGGGGCGCGCGAGCCCGACGGCGTCGCCCTCTCGGTGGTGCGCGATACCGCCAGGTACATCGGGATGGCGGTCGCCAACCTGATCGCGACGCTCGACCCCGAGATGACGGTGGTCGGCGGCGCGATCGCCGGCGCGGGCGATCTGCTGCTCGAGCCGGTCCGCCTGGAGTGCGCGCGGCGGCTGTCGCCGGCGCTCGCCGAGCGGCTGCGCATCGAGATCTCGCCGCTCGGTCCCGACGCTGCGGCGATCGGCGCGGCCCGGCTCGCCCGCGGATGATCATCCTCTCGGGGGCCGACCTCGTCCTGCCGGATCGGATCGTCGGCGGCGGCACGCTCGTCCTCGACGCCGGCCGCATCGTCGAGATCGACGACCGTCAGAGACCGAGCGACGCGCGCGTCCCCCGGCGCGACCTCCACGGCCATCTCATCGTCCCTGGCTTGATCGACGTCCACGTGCACGGCGCGGAGGGAACCGACACGCTCGATGCCCCCGACGCGATTCGCACCCTCGCGGCGCTCCTGCCGCGCCACGGCGTGACCGCCTTCTGCCCGACGAGCGTGGCGTGCGATCCCGCGACGCTCCGGCGGATGCTCACGGCGGTCCGCGACGCCCGCGCCGCGCCCGCGCCCGGATCGGCGCGGGTGCTGCCTGCGCACCTCGAGAGCAACTTCGTCAGTCCCGAGTTCGCAGGTGCGCAGCCCCTCGAGTGTCTGCGCCGGCCTCCCCGCGTCGACGCCCGAGGTCCGAAGCACGAGGCACAGGCCGCGTCACGAGCCACAAGGCCCGAGGCCCGAAGCCCGAGGCCCGACGATTTCACAGGTGAAGAGATCCTCGCCGAGATCACGCGCGCGCGCCCCGACGTCGGCATCGTGACGCTCGCGCCGGAGCTCGACGGCGCCATCGATCTGATCAGGTATCTCGTGGCATGCGGACACCGGGTGTCGCTCGGCCACTCCGGAGCGACGTTCGACGAGGCGCGTGCGGCGATCGACGCGGGCGCGCGTCATGCGACGCACCTCTTCAATCGCATGCCGCCGCTGTCGCACCGCGCGCCCGGGCTCGCGGGCGCGGTCCTGCAGTCCGATGAGGTCGCAGCCGAGCTGATCTGCGACGGCGTCCACGTCCACCCGGCGGTCCTGCGCATCGCGATCGGCGCCAAACACCCGTCGCGGATCATGGCGATCACCGACGGCACGGCCGGCGCCGGACTTCCGGTGGGGGCGCGCGCGTCGATCGGCGGTCGCCCGATCACCGTTCGCGACGCGGCGTATTTGGACGACGGGACGCTGGCGGGCAGCGTCCTGACCATGGACCGCGCGTTCGAGCGACTCGTCACGCTCGTCGGGCTGGCGCCCGTGGATGCCGCCATGGTCTGCAGCACCACGCCGGCGCGCGAGCTCGGCCTGCACGGCCACGGCGTCCTCGCTCCCGGCGCGGTCGCCGATCTCGTGGTCCTCAGTGACAAATACTGCGTCGTCCAGACCTGGATTGCCGGGGAGCTTGTATGGAACCTTGGCGCGGGCAACCCGTCTAGGTAAGTGAGGGATCCATGCCCATGCCAGCTCTTCGCGCGGCGCTCCTTGGACCCGCGCTCCTCGCCGCAGCCTGCGTTCACCTCGATTCACAGGGGCACAGCGTGCGCGAGGAACACCGATTCAAGGTCACCGGCCAGCCCGACCTGCGGTTGACGACGTTCGACGGATCCATCGAAATCCGATCGTGGGATCAGCCGGAGGTCCTCGTCGAGCTGGAGAAACGCGGCCCGGCGAAGGAGGCGATCGATCGGATCGAGGTCACCGTCAGCCAGCAGGGGAACCGGATCGAGTTGGAGGCGCGGCGGCCCATGAGCACCGACAGCTTCATCGGGATCGGCATCAACGTCTCGCCGCAGGTGCGCTACATCGCGACCGTGCCGCGCAACGCGGCGATCGTCGCGCGGAGCGGCGACGGGTCAATCCGGATCGAGCGGATCAGCGGCCGCATCGAGCTCCGAACCGACGACGGCAGCATCCGCGGCGACGAGCTGTCGGGCGAGCTGACGATCACGACAGGCGACGGATCGGTCGTGCTCGATGACGTGGACGGATCGGTGGAGATCACGACGAGTGACGGCGGCGTCAGCGTGACGGGCAAGCTGGCGGGCGCGCGTGTGCGCACCGGCGACGGCTCGGTGACGCTCCGCGCCGAGCCGGGCAGCGCGATGACGGGCGACTGGGCGCTCACGACGAGCGACGGCGCCGTCGTCCTCTATCTGCCGTCGGACTTCAGCGCTGACATCGACGCGCACACCGGAGACGGCCGGATCCGATCCGAGTTCAGTCTCACCGAGGATCGCAGCGAGCGCGAGAGCCGGACGGTGCGCGGCCGAATCGGGAAGGGCGGACACACGCTGAAGGTCCGGACGGGAGACGGATCGATCGTCCTGCGATCAGGTGTGTAAGTCCGGCCGAAGCCGGTTTGCCAAATTGATTGCCGATTGAAGATATTGAAGATCGCCGATTATTGGCGAGTGTCGATTATTTGTCGTAGGTCGTCGGATCCGGCACGCCCGCCTCGACGAACGCGCCGTGGCGCTCACGGCACTTGCTGCACGCGCCGCAGTGACGCCCGCCGTCCTGCGGGTTCATGCACGACAGGGTCAGCTCCAGCGGCACCCGCAGTTCCAGCCCCAGTTTGACGACGTCCGCTTTGCGCATGGAGGCGAGCGGCGTCGCGATCTCCATCGGGCGATCGAGTCCGAGCGAGAGCGCCGCCGACATCGCGGAGAAGAACCGCGGCGTCGCGTCGGGAAAGGGATTGCCGGCGAGCGGCCCCAGCGCCACGCGGCCGATGCCGGCGCGCGACGCGTAGACGGCCGCCTTCGCGAGCAGGACGACGTTCCGTCCATCGAGGTAGACGTCTTCGTCCGGCGTGTCGTAGGCCGGCGGGACGCCTCGGATCGCCCAGTGCGACCGCGGGTACACGTCCCGCATCTCGAACGCGAGGACGACCGGCGGCCGGACGCGCCCGCCGAACAGGTCAGTCGTCGCGAGGGTGGCGAGCGCGGCGCGCTCGGCCGCTTCCCAGGCGAGCCCCACGGCGACGTACGCCGGCTGTACCTCAGCCGTCCGCGCCTCGAGCGCGACGAGCACCGCGCTGTCGAGACCGGCGGAGCACAACACGAGAGACTGCGCTACCATGGGGCCTTTATGTATCTCGTGACGAAGCGCATTGATTTCTGTTACGGGCACCGGCTGCTCGGCTACGACGGCGTGTGTAAGCATCCGCACGGGCACAACGCCGCGGTCGAGATCGACATCCGCACCGATCGCCTCGACAACCGGAACATGGTGGCCGACTTCAGCGACATCAAGCGGCTGGTGAAAGGGTGGATCGACCGCGAGCTGGATCACAAGATGATCCTGCGGCATGACGACCCGCTGGTGAAGCCGCTCCAGCAGCTCAACGAGCCCATCTTCATCGTCGACAGCAATCCCACGGTCGAGCGCATCGCGCGGCTCATCTTCGATCACGCCAACACGGAAGGCCTGCCAGTGGTGAAGGTCACGGTGTGGGAGACGCCGACGTCGTTTGCGACGTACTCCGGCGATGCCTAAATGGTGATCG
>JBOGJB010000106.1:0-3749 GCA_050745085.1 Vicinamibacterales bacterium | reverse complement strand
GCCCGAAGCACCACGGTATCCAGGGTGATCGGCCGAAGCCGCGCCTCGCGTCCGACGAGGCGCGCCGCCTCACGCGCGAACTCGTCCCACCGGCACGACCCGCTGTTCGCACAATGATAGAGACCCGGATCGGCGCGGCGCTCCAGGAGATGGCGCGCCGCCCAGGCCACATCTCCAGCGTGCGTTGGCGACACCACCCGGTCGGCAAACACCGGCACCTCGTCGCCAGCTTCGATGGCTGTGACGATCTTCCCGGCGCTGCCAAGCCGGGCCTCGGCGCCCGCGGTCGGTCCACCGAAGAGGCTCTCGATCCTGAGCACATACCAGCGCGGCGCGTCGCGCGCGAGCCACTCACCCAGCAGCTTCGACAATGCGTACACGCTCAACGGGTTTGGCCGGTCCTCTTCGGTGTAGGGCACAGCGGATCGGCCGTCGAACACGAAGTCCGACCCGAAATGGACGAGCACGGCGTCCCGCGCGGCAGCCGCGTGGGCGAGGGCGAGCACGCCGAAGGCGTTGACGCGGAAGGCCCGGACCGGGTTGTCCTGGGCCTCATCGACGTCGTTGTAGGCCGCACAATTCACTATCGTTTCCGGCGCGATTCGGGCGACCGCAGCCCGGACCGAGGAGGGATCGCCGATGTCGAGCTCGGCCCGAGTCAGGCCGACCACATCGTGGCCGTTGGAGAACTCTCGAAGGATGGCGGCGCCAAGGTGTCCGGCGGCGCCGGTCACGAGCACTTTCATGAAGCGGCTAATCGAGGCGTCGTTCCGACACGGACCGACGCCTCACTCTACCACGCTGATTCGGACCAGCGGTCGCATCTGAGGGCGGCCGACATGCGTGCGAGCTGACGGGCACGAGATTTGCTGGCCCTTACCACGATGGGAGATGTCTTGCGTACGCTGGCGACGACGGCGCTCCTTGCCCTCCTCAACGGCTCGGACGTCCGCGCCGCCGGCCTGCGCGGCACGACCGTCGTGACCGGATTGGAGCAGCCCGTCGCGTTTGCGCCGCATCCCGGGGATCCAACGGTCTGGTTCGTCGCCCAACAGAACGGAGTGATCTGGATTGTCCGTTCCGGCGTCCTTCAGTCGACACCGTTCCTGAACCTCGCCGCGTCCGGCCTGAACCTCATCACCGGTGGCGGCGAGCGAGGTCTGCTCGGCCTGGCGTTCCCGCCCGACTACGGGTCGACCGGGCGCTTTTATGTCAACTACACCGCTGGCGGGTCCTCGCCGCAGCCGGTTGGCAGCTCCGTCGTCTCACGGTTCCGAAGGTCGGCCGCGAATCCCGACGTGGCGGATTCAGCCTCACGCTTCGATCTTCGCTGGTCAACCGGGCTTCGACATGTCGTGCGCACGGCCGGGAATCACAACGGCGGCTGCCTCGCGTTCGGCCCGGACGGTTACCTGTATGTCTCGCTCGGCGACAGCGGCGGTGGCGGCGACCCCGCTAACTCGGCGCAAGACCCTAATGACCTGCGCGGCAAGATTCTGAGGATCAACGTCAACGTCGCAGACGCCGATCCGGATGGATTCGATATCCCTGCCGATAATCCGTTCGTTGATGGAAGCCCGATTGCGGCGCTGCCCGAGATCTGGAGCTTCGGCCTGCGCAATCCATGGAAGTTCACCTTCGACGATCCCGCCCTCGGCGGGACCGGCGGAATGTTGATCGGCGACGTTGGACAAAACGCTTTCGAAGAGATCGACTTCGAGCCGGCTGGTCGGGGTGGTCGCAACTATGGATGGTCTCTCCGAGAGGGCGCGCACGACTACGCCGATCCCACACCTACTTCAGCAGCATATCTTCCTCTGACCGACCCTGTTTACGACTACGGTCGCTCGCTCGGAGCCTCGGTCAGCGGCGGGTACGTGTACCGGGGCAGCCGCCTTTTCAACTTCAGCGGCCGGTATTTCTTCGCGGACTTCGTCCTCGGACGCGTCTGGTCCTTCAATCTCGTGATCAACCCCACCACGGGGGAAGGCAGCGCCCAGAATGTGGTCGAGCACACCGCCGAGCTCGGCGGCTCGAACGTCCTGGGTAACATCAGCGGATTCGGGGTGGATGCCGCGGGCGAGCTGTATATCCTGAACTACTCAACCGGAACCATCGTGAGGATTGACCCAGGTCCCCCCCTGATGCCGACGGGCCTTCGGGTCATTGGCTGAACGCCGGTACAGTCGCCTCGACGCCGTCGTCATTCGTCATTGGACGACCCGCAGACCCTTGGGTTTGCCGAGCACAGCGATCGGCAAAAGAAAACGGCTCATCTCGCACCCGCTGATCATCGGGTCGCACGGGCCCACCTCGCGCCAGGTTGGAGTCCCTACTCCGGTCGAATCGATCAGCACGTCGAAGTGCAGCTGCGTCGGCTGGTGAATGAGGATGTCGCAAGCGATCTCGACACCCTGGGGCGCCGGACATCTCGTTCCACCGGTCTTTCTCAGCAGCCCCCAGCCTTCGGCGCGATGCTCCCACGCGACCCGGTTCAGGTATTCACCGATCTGCGCGAGGGAGCTCCAAGGCGTTGGGTACTCACTCCGAATGCGCACGAGCGTCGGCAGAAGACTTGTCTGCGCGAACGCGGGCGCGGCCCACAACGAAAGCAACAGAGCGATCGAAAGGCGTCTCACCATGGTGTCCCCTCGACTGCGACGTGAAGGCGGCAATCTGCCCGGGGCTCGGCCCTGGGGCGGAGCTACGGGCCTCTCTGGAGAGCGTTTGGGAGAGCTGGCTCTAGGATACCACCCCACGCTCCCCGCCCGCTACCTGTGGCCGTAGAAGGCTTTGACGGCATCGACGACGCAGCGCTGCTGCGCGTCGGTCAGCTCGCCGTAGATGGGCAGCGCCAGCGTCTCGTTCGCGGCGCGCTCGGCGTGGGGGAACTCTCCGCGGCGGCCTCCAAGCGTGGCGAAGCACTCCTGCAGGTGGAACGGCACGGGGTAGTAGATCTCGGTGCCGACACCGGCCGCGTCAAGGTGGGCCCGCAGCGCGTCGCGCCGCGGCGCGCGGATGACGAACTGGTTGTAGATGTGATGCCGGCCCGGCGGCTCGACGGGAAGGCCGACGATACCGTCGAGCCCTGCCTCCCCGAAGAGCGCCCGGTATCGGCCGGCGTTCCGCCGCCGCCCCTCGGTCCACCGCGTGAGGTGCGGGAGCTTCACGCGCAGCACCGCCGCCTGGATGGCGTCCAGCCGGAAGTTTCCCCCGACGACCTTATGGAAATACTTCGGCTCGGCGCCGTGGTTCCGAACGAGCCGCACGCGAGCCGCCAGAGCCTCGTCGTTGGTCGTCACCAGTCCCCCGTCGCCGAGCGCGCCGAGGTTCTTGCTGGGAAAGAACGAAAAGCAGCCGAGGGTGCCCGTCGCGCCGGCCTGCCTGTCGCCGAGCCGGGCGCCGATCGCCTGCGCGGCGTCCTCGATGACAGCGATCCCACGGCTGCGCGCCAGGTCGAGGATCGGATCCATGTCAGCGCACAACCCGAACAGGTGGACCGGCAGGATCGCGCGCGTGCGCTCGGTCAGCGCGCGCTCGATCGACGCGGGATCGGCATTGAACGTGACCGGGTCGATGTCCACCAGGCGCGGCGTCGCGCCGACGCGCGCGACACACCCGGCGGTCGCGAAAAACGAATAGGTCGGCGTCACGACCTCGTCGCCGGGACCGATGTCGAGCGCCATCAGCGCCGCGAGGAGCGCGTCGGTCCCCGACGAGACGCCGATCGCGTGCCCGACGCCGATCGC
>JBOGJB010000105.1:0-9371 GCA_050745085.1 Vicinamibacterales bacterium | reverse complement strand
GGATACCCCAGCTCGCGCGCGGTCGCGTGCGACAGCGCCACCATCTCGTACGCGAAGTGAGTCGCCCGCTCCGCCTCCTTCGTATAGCCCATCGTCGCCAGTGCCTGCTTCAGCAGCTTCTGCAGGTACGACTGGCGCGTGTCGATGACGTTGTACGTGATCTCGGCGGCGCCGAACGAGGGCACGCCGTTCCCCCCTCCGGTCAGGCCGCGCTCGTCCGACGTCGTGGCCCACAGCACGTCGCCATCCGCGTCGCGGCAGAACTCACGATAGCGGAAGTCCTTGCCGAGCAGGCCGAACTTCCAGAACTGATTGGCGATGTCCTTGCCGACGTACGTGACCGTGCCGTCCGACCGGACGATGACCTTTTCGCGCTGGTCATTGTCTTGATCGTCAGTGTTTTGATCGCCATTCTCTTGTTCGGAGGGTTCCTGGGCCGGCGCGCCGCCCGGCTCGTCCGTCTTCAGCGGATCATCCTTAATCTCCATCACCCAGCAGCCTGCCAGCCGGCCGTCGGTGCGGAGGAAGATCGTTCCTCGTCTTTTGAGGATCTCGAACGCCTGCGTCCAGAAGCCCAGCCGCAGGATGTCCCCCTCCCACGTCAGCAGGTCGTAGCCGATGTTCAGCCGCGCCATCGTCTCGAGATGCCGCCGGACGATGCGGTCGGCGATGAAGGCGCCGATGGCGGCGTTGTCGTTGCCACCGTGCTCGAGGTCGTGCAGCGTCGCCTTCCGGATCGTCAGCCGCTCCTTGTCCCGCGCGTACCACTCGGTCACCCGCGCGTAGAGATCCCAGCAGTAGAAGTCGAACCGGGTCGAATCCGCGAGGCGGCGGATCTCGTCGAGCCCCTTCTCCTCGAGATGACGAAAACCGACGACGACGTCCGCGACTTGGACGCCGGTGTCGTCGATGTAGTTCTGGACCTCGACCGGGCTCCCGCGGAATCGGATCAGACGCACGAGCGTGTCGCCGAGCGCGGAGTTCCGCAGGTGCCCGATGTGGGCGGCTTTGTTCGGGTTGATCGCTGTATGCTCGACGATGACTTTCCCCGGACCTCGGGCCTCGGGCCTCGTGCCGCGGGCGGGCCTCGGCCCTCGTGCCTCGTGCGGAGCACTTGCCTCGAGCCATTGACGCAGGAGCCGCGGCCGGTCGAGGAACACGTTGAGATAGCCATTTGGCGCCGCCTCGACCCTCGTGACGCCGTCGATGGAGCCCAGCGCAGCGGCCATCTCCAGCGCGATGACGCGTGGCGCTTTGCGGAGCCGTCGCGCCAGCTCGAAGGCGAGCGGCACCGCCAGATCGCCGAGCGCTCGTCTGGGAGGCGACTCGATCGCGAACGCGGGGATCTCGTCCGCGTTGAGCGAATACAGCGTGCTGACAGTCTCGCGAATGCGTGTGCGGAGTGTCTCGTGGAGCGGCAGAATCATGAAAAAGATTAAGATATCAAGAATACCCGCGCATGAGCGAGAGTCGCATTGGCCGCATCCTCGTCGCCAGTCTCCACCAGGCGATCGCTGACTTGCTTCCCACACGCCTCGAGTTCTACGAGAACTGGCTCAACTCCTCCGGTCTGCGCGAAGGCACGATCGGCCTGGCGGCGATTTCGGCCGTCCTGAGCTTCCTCCGCACGGAAGGGGAAGGCTACGGGCTGGTGACCACGCGCGCCGGCGAGTACGCAGCCGACTGGACAGTCGCCTCGGTGGGACGGACCCGGCGCCGCCTGCTGCTGGCGCTCCCGTCCTCGCTGCGCGCGCGCGCCGCGCTGCGCATCGCGCGCGGGCTCGTCCGCGACACCTACCCGAGCAGCCGTGCGCTCGTGCGCATCCGCCGCGGCATCGCTCAGGTCGACCTGCGCGGCTCGCTCTTCTGCGAGGTGCGCGAGCAGGCTGACCTCCCGCTCTGCGGGTTCTACGCCGCCGCGCTGCGGCGCATGCTCGAGGCGTTCGCGGTCGGCGCCGACGCTCGCGTCGAGCATTGCCGCGCCACAGGGGCTCGCGGTTGTGTCCTGACGCTCGCCCTCCGCCATGCCTGAAGAAATGCCGAATGCCGAATGCCGAATGCCGAAAGGGACTGCGCTCGCCATTGTCGCCCTCCTGTTGACAGCTTGGCCAGCGACCGCGGCAGAGCGTCTGCTGGTCGTCCCGCTCGAGAATGTCCGGCACGAGCCGAGCATCTACTGGCTGAGCGAAGCGTCGGCCATCCTGCTTGCTGACAACGTGAACGCGCTGGGCGCCTCCGCCATCAGCCGTCCGGAGCGCCTGCGGGCGCTCGAGGCGCTCCACCTACCGGCCTCCGCCGCGCTCAGCCGGGCCACCATCATCAAGGTCGGCGAGCTGGCCGGCGCTTCTGAGGTCGTCGTCGGCTCCATCGAGCGCGAGGAGCAGGTCCTTGTCATCCGGGCGCGCACGATCAGGCTCGATACCGGCCGGTTGAACCCGGAGGTGGTCGAGCGCGGCGCGCTCGGTGACCTGTTCGCGGTGTTCGAGCGCGTCGCTCGGAGGCTGCTGGGACGCTCGGCTGAGGGCCCGGCGCTCGAGAGCCGTCCGCCCCTGGCGGCCTTCGAGAACTACGTCAAAGGACTCGTCGCGGGGAGTCCGGCGGCCCAGGAGAGATATCTTGAACGTGCCGTCGAGCTGCACAAGGCGGACGACCGCGCGCGGCTGGCGCTGTGGGAGGTACGGACCGAGACGGGTCAGCACGAGAAGGCGCTGCAGGCGACGCGCGCGGTGCCCGAGGGATCCCGCTTGGCTCGGCGCGCGCGCTTTCGCGCCGGGCTCTCAGAGCTGGAGCTTGGCCGCTACGCCGACGCCTTCGCGGGGTTCAAGGCGCTCGACGCCGAGCGTCCTGCGCCCGAGCTCAGGAACAATCTGGGAATCGTGCAGCTTCGCCGAGGCGGCACGGCCGAGACCGGACGCGCCACGTGGTATTTCACGCTGGCGGCCGACGCGGACACCGACGATCCGGACTACTGCTTCAACCTGGGCTACGCCTACGCGCTCGAGGACGATCTGCCGGCCGCCGTTTACTGGCTGCGGGAAGTGGTGCGGCGCAACCCGGCGGACGGCGATGCCCACCTCGTCCTGGGCGCGGTCCTGCAGGCCCGCGGCAACGCCGTCGAGGCCGCGCGGGAGCGCGAGCTGGCACGCCAGTTGTCCTCCAAGTACAACGACGCGGCGGGTCCGACGATCCCGAAGGGGCTCGAGCGCGTGAAGACCACGATCGATCTGCCGCGCGCCGAGCGCGTCGAATCCACTATCGCCACGCCCGCCGAGCGCGACCAGCGTGAGCTGGCGGCGTTTCACCTCGACCGGGGCCGTCGGCTCTACCAGGACCGCCGCGACCGCGAAGCGCTCGACGAGCTGCGGCGATCGATCTACCTGTCGCCGTATCAGGCCCAGGCGCTCCTCCTCGTCGGGCGCATCCACCTCCGCAACGGCCGCGCGCGCGACGCGGTGGACGCGTTGACCGTCTCGATTTGGATCGAGGACACACCCGCCGCGCGCGAGGCGCTCGCGGAGGCTCGCCGCCTGGTCCCATCGAAGTAGCGGTCGTGTTACCATTCAATTCTCACGTGTCCGAGCCTCTGCGTCACGCCGACGACGGGTTCCATGAGATTCAACTGAGCGGGAAGCAGCTCGTCTTCCTGTTCATGGCCACGACCGTTGTCGCGGTCGTCATCTTCCTGTGCGGCGTGCTCGTCGGCCGCGGCGTTCGTCCTTCGACCGCGCCCGGCACGGGCGTGTCGACGTCGCTCGGCGCTGCCGCCGCCGCCGAGCCAGGCGTGCTGTCTCCCCCATCGGGGAGCGCCGGATCGCCGGCCCAGGCCCCTGCGGGCACGGCCGAGGATCTCAGCTACCACCGCCGCCTGCAGGGAGAGGCTGGCGCTGCCCGAAGCGGCGCGAACGCGGAGGACCAGTTGAAACCGCGCGAGACGGAACCTCCGAAGCCGGCCGATCCGCCGGCCGCGGCGGTATCGGCGCCGCCGCCCGGCCCCGACGGCGGCTGGGTGGTGCAGATCGCGGCGCTTCGCGACCGCGCTGCCGCCGACGCCATGGTCCGCCGCCTCACCGCGAAGGGCTATCCGACGTTCATGCTCGAGCCGGCTCCCGGTGCGCCCGCCCCGGGTTATCGCGTGCGCGTGGGGCGCTACGGCGACCGCCGCGAGGCGGAGCGGATCGCGCGCCGTCTGGAGAGAGAAGAGCAATTCCGCCCGTTCATCACCCGCTAGCGCGCCGGCCCGTTGCGCTAGCCTTGCTCTCCGGTGCGCTCCTCGCGCTGAGCTTCCCGAAATTCGGCCATCCCGCCGCCGGGTGGGTGGCACTGGCGCCGCTGCTCGTGGCGGTCCCGGGCGCCCCGTTGCGGCGCGCCTTGGCGCTCGGCTTCCTCACCGGCGTGGTCTACTTCACGGGCACGCTCTACTGGCTCGTGGAGGTGATGACGACCTTCGGCGGGCTCAACACGCTGACGGCCGCCGGCTCGGCCGCGCTCCTCATCATCTATCTGTCGCTCTATCCGGCGCTGTTCGCAATGACCGTCGCGTGGCTGTCCGCGCGGCTCGGATTACGGGCGCTCGCCCTCGCCCCGGCCGTGTGGGTCGCAACGGAACTGGGACGGATGTATGTGTGGAGCGGATTCCCGTGGGCGCTCCTCGGTTACAGCCAGGCGACGGTCCTGCCCGTCGCGCAGGCCGCCGCCGTCGTCGGCGTGTTCGGTCTGTCGCTTCTCGTGTGCGCCGTCAGCGCGGCGCTGGCGCATGCCTGGATCCGGAGGCGCCCGCTCCCCCTTGCGGGCACGGTCGTCGCGGTGCTCGTGATCGCGGCGTGGGGCGCCTGGCGGGTGAGCACCAGGGCGCTCGTGCGCGAAGGCCATCCGATCCGCGTAGGCGTCGTCCAGGCCAACATCGAGCAGGAAGACAAGTGGAATCCGGCGCTGAGCGACGCCATCTTCGAACGCTATCTCGCGATGAGCCGGCGCGCGCTCGCGGACCGGGCCGAGTTCGTCATCTGGCCGGAGTCGTCCACGCCGTTCTATTTCGAGAACGATCCACGCGGGTTGAGATTGCGCACCCTGGCGCAGCAATCACGCGCGCCGTTCCTGATCGGGAGCGATCAGATCGAGCCGGTCCCACTGACGCGGGACACCGTTGCGGGCACGACACCTCAGAGTCGGCCGGAGAATCGGTTCTACAACGCTGCTTTTCTCGTTGGTCCTGATGGCGCGACCTCCGGCGTCTACCGCAAGATGCACCTCGTGCCGTTCGGCGAATACGTCCCGCTGAAGCGGCTGTTGTTCTTCGTCGGCCCGCTCGTCGAGGCGGTGTCCGACTTCTCTCCGGGCGACAGCCCCTCGACCCTGCCGATCGGCGGCCGGTTGGCGAGCGTGGCGATCTGCTACGAGGTGATCTATCCGTCGCTCATCCGCAGCTTCGTGAGCCGAGGCAGCGAGCTGCTGACGACAATCACGAACGACGCGTGGTACGGCCGGTCGTCGGCGGCGTATCAGCATTGGGAACAGGCGTCGCTTCGCGCGATCGAGGAGGGGCGCTATCTCGCGCGCGCGGCGAACACCGGGATCAGCGGGTTCGTCGACCCCTACGGCCGCGTGCTGGCGGCGTCGGCGCTCTTCGAGCAGACGGTGCTGGTCGAGGATCTGCAGTTCATCCGCGCGCGGACGATCTACAGCCGTACGGGCGATCTCGTGGCCTGGCTTTGCCTTCTGAATTCTGGATTCTGGATTCTGTATGCTGGTCGGCGGGCCTGACGGGCCTGCCCTCCATCGTGCCGAAAGGACGCATCGTGACCATGCAGCTCGACGAGCAAGTGCGGCGGTATCAGGACCTCGCGAAGCGTGCCTCCGATCTGCGGAGCTATCTTTGACGCCGCGAAGCTCGAGCCCGAGCTGGCTGCCATCGAGACGAAAGTCGCCGAGCCGGACTTCTGGAAAGACCAGGCCTCGGCGCAGAAGCTCCTGCAGCGGCGCCGGCGGCTGGAAGAGGACCGCGAACTCGGCGTCTCGCTCAAGCGTCGCGCCGACGACCTCGCCGTCCTGATCGAGTGGGCCGAGGGGGGAGAGCCGGTCGGCGTCGAGCTCGATCAGGGGCTCGCCGCGCTCGCCGCCGAAGTCGAGGCAGGCGAGATCAAGAAGATGCTCGGCGGCGAGCACGATCGCAAGAACGCCATCGTCACCATCCACCCGGGCGCGGGCGGCACCGAGTCGCAGGACTGGGCCGAGATGCTGCTTCGCATGTACCTGCGCTGGGCCGAGCGACGCGGCCTCAGGACCGACGTTGTCGATCTGCAGCCGGGAGACGAAGGGGGCATCAAGAGCGCGACGGTGGAAGTGACCGGCGACTACGCCTATGGCCTGCTGCTCGCCGAAGCGGGCGTGCACCGGCTGGTGCGCATCTCACCGTTCGACCAGGCCGCGCGCCGGCACACGTCGTTCGCGTCGGTGTACGTCTGGCCCGAGCTGCCCGACGACGTGGACGTCGAGATCGACGAGAAGGACCTCCGGATCGACACGTTTCGGTCGAGCGGGCGGGGCGGCCAGCACGTCAACGTGACCGACTCCGCGGTTCGGATCACGCACCTGCCGACCGGCATCGTCACGCAGTGCCAGAACGAGCGGTCGCAGCACCGCAACCGCGATGCGGCGATGCGCGTGCTCAAGGCTCGGCTATTCGATCTGAGGATGAAGGAGCAGCAGGCACGGCTGGATCAGCTGGGCGGCGAGAAGAAGGACATCGCCTTCGGTAGCCAGATCCGCAGCTACGTTCTCCATCCGTATCAGCTCGTGAAGGATCACCGCACCAAGGAGGGCCGCGGAGACGTCGATCGCGTGCTGGACGGGGACATCGATCCCTTCATCAAGACCTATCTGATGAGGAAAGCCGCTGGTACTCTGGGTCAACCTGTCGCGGGCGACGCTGAGTAGCTCAATTGCCGGATCCCCAATTTGGCAATTCAGCGTACCGGTTGAGTGCCTGAGATGAATGCTTCAGAGATGGCAGAAGGATTGGAAGGATCCGACGGAGCCCCGGTGCTGCGATCCACGGAGACGAAGACGATGTTGCCCGGCGGGCCGAAGGTCGGGCGATCGGTGCGCGACCCGATGTAGTCTTTCATGAAATCGATCCAGATCGGCAGCGCGGCCTCGGTGCCGGTGAAACCCGGGCCGATCGGCTTCTTCTGGTCGTGGCCGATCCAGACGCCAACCGTGATGTCCGGGTCGAAGCCGAGGAACCACGCGTCGGTGTAGTCGTCGGTCGTCCCGGTCTTGCCAGCCACGGGCCAGTCGAGCGCCTGCGCCCGCGCCGCCGTGCCGCGCAGGACGACCCCGCGCAGCAGGGTGGTCATCACGAACGCCGTGTCGGCGCGGATCGCGTCGTGCGGCTCCGGCCGGTTCTCCTCCAGGACGTTCGCGTCGCGGTCGGTGACCCGCAGGACCTCCTGCGGCGTCATGCGCACGCCCTGGTTCGGGAACACCGCAAAAGCGGTGGTCATCTCCCGGAGCGTCGCTTCGGCCGCGCCGAGCGCGACCGGCAGGTACGGCGGAATCGGCGCCGTCAGGCCGAGACGGCGCGCGTAGGTGATCACCTGCTTCGCGCCCAGCTCGTCCATCATCTTGATCGCCGGGATATTGCGCGACTGCTCGAGCGCGCGGCGCAGCGTGATCGGCCCCCAGAACTCCCGGTCGTAGTTGAGCGGCGCGTACGGCTTCTGGCCTGCGCCGCCGGGATAGCTGACCGCCGCGTCGAGGACCATCGACGCCGGCGTGTAGCCGCGGTCGATCGCGGCCGTGTAGACGATGGGCTTGAAGCCGGAGCCGACCTGCCGCAGCGCCTGCGTCGCGCGGTTGAACTTCGACCGCTCGAAGCTGAACCCGCCGACCATCGCGAGGACGTGACCCGTGCGGTTCTCGATCGCAAGGAGCGCCCCTTCGAGCGCCGGCGTTTGCTCAAGCGACGCGACGATCGTCGCCTTCTCGCCGTCGAGGCTCCGCACCCGCGCCTGAATGAGATCGCCGCGCGCGACGACGTCCGCCGCCCGGCGCCCCGTCCAGGAGAAGCCTTCGCGATCGATCACGCCGGTCAGTTTGCCCGCGCGAATCGCGATCCGTGCGGGCTCGACACCGGTGACGACCGCGGGGATGACGTCCCCTTCCGAGATCGGGCGATCCCATCGCGGCTCGCGATGCTTGTCGAGCGGGATCCTTTCGGCGACAAGGTTGCGGCGCTTGACCGTCCGGTACCCGCGCCGTTTGTCGAGCCGGCGCAGCCCCTCATTGACGGCGCGGTTCGCTGCGCGCTGCAGGCGCGGGTCGAGAGAAGTCTGGACGGTCAGACCGTGCTCGTACAGCTGCTTGGACCCGTAACGCGCCTCGAGATGCTTGCGGACTTCCTCAAGGAAATACGGCGCGATAGTCGGGGCCTGGTTCGGCTCACCGCGCACCTCGACCGGCTTCTGCTTGGCCGTGTCGGCCACGGAGACCGGAATGAAGCCGGCCGCCGCCATCCGATCGAGCGCGTAGTTGCGCCGCCGCCGCGCTGCGGTCATGTTCACGTACGGACTCTGCCGCACATTCCCCTGCAGGATGCCGGCGATGAGCGCCGCCTCCTCGAGCGTCAGCGCTTTCGCCGACTTGCCGAAGTAGAGCCGCGACGCCGCCTCGACGCCGTACGCGCCGTGCCCGAAGTACATCTGGTTGCAGTAGAGCGTGAAGATCTCCTGTTTGGTGAAGCGTTTTTCCAGCTGGATGGCGACGATGGCTTCCTTGATCTTGCGTTCCCACGTGCGGTCGAAGCCGACGCTCTGCGGAAACAGGTGCCGCGCCAGTTGCTGCGTGAGGGTGCTTCGACCCGCCGCTCGCGTGCCCGGAATCATGTCCTTCGCGAGCGCCAGCACCATCCTGGACACGCTGACGCCGGCGTGCTCGAAGAACCCGGCGTCTTCGGCGGCCACGATCGCGTTGCGCAGCACCTCGGGAATCTGGTCGTACTCGAGGAGAACCCGACGCTCGACGGCAAACTCGCCGATGACCTCGCCGCCGGCGCCGTGCACGCGCGTGATCGTGCTCGGGGCGTACTCGTCGAGCGCCGAGATCTCAGGCAGGTCACCGGAGTACGCGAAGAGGACACCGGTGATCGTGCCGAGCATCGCCGCGACGATGAACAGCGCGACGATGCCGGCGTGTCTAGCAATCCTGACGACGACGTGAGTCACTCTGTTAGTGCTTGGTCCTTAGTTCTTAGTCCTTGGTCCTTAGTCCTTGGTCCTTGATCCTTAGTCCTTGGTCCGGACGGCCTTGGTCCTTGGTCCTTGGTCCTTGGTCCTTAGTCCTTGGTCCTTAGTCCTTAGTCCTTAGTCCTGGGT
>JBOGJB010000104.1:0-5289 GCA_050745085.1 Vicinamibacterales bacterium | reverse complement strand
CGCATGGGCCCGGTCGTTGCCGGCTGCGCCTCCTCGATCACCGTGACCGGCGCAATGAACCGGTATCCGCGCCGCGCGACCGTCTGGATGAAGCGGGGAGAGGCGGCGTTGTCGCCGAGCGCCTGCCGGAGGTCCGACACCGCCTGGGTCAGCGCGTTGTCGGTGACGACAACGTCCGGCCAGACCGCGGCGAAGAGCGCCTCTTTCGTGACGAGATTGCCCGGCCGCGCGACGAGGTGCAACAGCAGCTCGACCAGCTTGGGCGACAACGGCACCGCTGCACCCTCGCGCATCAGCCGGTAGGCGCCGGCCTCGATCTCGAAGGGTCCGAAGCGGTAGCCGATCGGCGCCGGCATGTGGCGGCGGGGATTGTATAGCGAACAGCGGCACGGCGACTAAGGCTTCGTGAGGTCCACGTGGACAACCGTCTCCGCACTGTGCCTGACGGTTGTGATCACGCGGCGCTCGCCGTGCTCCGGATGTTTGAGGACGAGCGCGTGCGTGCCGATGGGAACCCGCCGGTTGGTGAGCGGGGTCTGCCCGGCTCTTGTCTCGCCGATCCAGACGTCCGCCCAGGGCACCGCCGTCACGGTCAGCCGGCCGACCGGCGTAATCGTCAGGGTCCTGGTCTCCCCGGGCTCGACCTCGATGGTGTGGACTTCCCGGTAGCCCATGTCCTTGTTGACCGCGAGGATCGCCTGCTCGCCCGGAGGCAGCATGATCGGCTCGGAGCCGTTGCCGACCGAACGCCCGTTCACGCTCAGCTCCAGCTCGATCGGCGCGAAAACCTTCACGAACCCCGAATACAGCTCGACGTCGACGAGCGCCTCCTCGCCGCGAACGACGGTGACGGTCCGCCTGACCGAGCCGATGCCGCTCTCGATCGTTACGGTGTGGCTCCCGACCGGGATGTTCGGCAGGTCGAGCGGCGTCTCCCCTTGCAGCTTGCCGTCGACGAGCACCTTCGCGCCTGGCGGCTCCGACGAAACGCGGAGGCCGCCCCGGCCCGCCTGGCGCGCGCGGGACCACGCGTACCGCTCGAGCCGCGTCTTGCCCTCTTCCACCGTGACCGAGCGCGTGTGGGTCAACCCGCGCCGCGTGAGTTTCAACTCGTGCTTGCCGGCGTCGACGGGAATCGTGAGCGGCGTCTTGCCTCTCAGCTCGCCGTCGACGTACACCTGGCTGCCCGCGGGCGTTGTCTCCACGGTGAGCATGCCGGGCTCCGCGGCGACGGGAGACCAGCTGAACTTGAATGCCGCGAACCCGGCCACCGCGAGCACGATCAGGATCGCGGCAAACTTGAAGGGGCCGAGGCGGGTTCGCTCCGGAACCTCGATGACCGTCGATCTCGAGGGCGCCTCCAGGCGCGCGCTGAAGCTCACGTCCCGCGAATCCAGCTGGCGCGCGCGCGCGATCACCCCGCGTGACGGATCCTTCAGCCTGATCGGCCCGGGCGGCGACGGCGTCGTGAGCACGGGCGGACCGCCGCCTTTCGCGGCCATCGCCGGGAATATCGGTGACGGAGGCGGCAGCGGAACCACGCCCGGGGGCGGGATATCCGGCATCATCACGGAAGAAAACGGGGGAGAAGGTGCGGGCAGTGGGGACACCCCCGGCGGCGGGATGTCCGGCAAGATGTAGACGACAGCGGGCGGCAGAGGCGGTGGGGGCGGCTCGGAAACCGCCGGCGGCGCCGGCGGATCGGCATCGCGCCTCCTGAGCCTGAGCTTCCTGAGCTTCCTTTTCTTCCTCCCGTGTGCGTCAGACGGCGCCAACTCTGGCGCGGCGACCGGCGCAGGCTCGGACGGAGGAGCGCCCGGCGCAGGCTGGGGCGAGGCTGCCGGCGGAGGCGGCGCCGGATCGGGCCACAATGGAGCGGCGTCGACGGGAACCGGCAGCTCGGCCGGCACCGCAGCAGGCGCGACTGGCGGCACGACAGGCTTCTCGGCGATCGGCTCGTCCACCGGATCCGGGTCGAACTCCGACCGAGTGTTGAACGTCAGTTCGAACGGCGCTTCGATGAGCGGCGCGAGTGGCGGTGGGGCCGGCTCAGGCTCGGGCAGCGGCTCGAGAGGGACGAACTGGAAGGGCGACGGCTCGGCCGCTCGCACGCCGAGGTCAATGCCATCGGGCTGCGGCGCCATCTCGGACGCGAATGTTTCGCTCGGATCGGCGTCTGGTACGCGTGCCGCGAATACCGGGACGGGCGTCGGCTCGACCATCGCGACCGGCTCCGGCTCCACGAACGCGACGGGCTCGGGCTCGGGCGGCAGGAACGGTACCGGCTCTCGCGACCAGATCACGACAGGTTCGGGCACCGGAATCTCGATCGCCTCGGGCTCCAGCTCCGGAATCACGACGGACTCGCGCGCGGCAAACACCATCGGCTCCGGATCCGGAATCACAATGGGCTCCGGTTCCAGTGCCGCGAACACAGTCGGCTCTGGCTCGGGCTCCGAAGTCACGGCAGGCGCCAGCGGCGCGACTATCCGCATGACCGGTGGCGGAGCGGGCAGCTCGATCGCCTGCGGCGGACGCCCGATATCGGCGAGGAATGTCACGAGCGCGCTGCGCGATCCCGCGAGTCCGCCGCCATCGAACGTCAGCTGGCCGAAACTTGCGCACGCGTGGGCCATGTTGCCGAAGCCCTGCCGGCCCTCGAGGTTCAGCACCCGCTCCAGCCACGCGCGCAGCCCGGTCGCGAGTCCATCGCCGCCGCTGATGAGCGCCACATCGCAGATCTCGGCGACGAGCGCCGGGATTCTTGCCGGGTATTCATCCGGACCGATGCGGCGGCCGAGCGCCATCGCGATCAGCACAAGTGCGATCTGCCGTGCGTCGGAGGCCTCATCGAACGCGACGCCGTCGAGGCCGCCGGCGATCCCCAGGTCGCTCCACAGACGCGACGGCGAGAACCGAAGCCGCGGGAGGACAGGCGCGAAGAGGTAGTCGGTGATGACGACATCGCCGGTCTCGGAGAGGACGATACGCGAGGGCGCGATCGCGCCGTGGACAGCCTTCAGCGCCCCAGAGAAGGACGCCATCGCCAGCAGCAGCTCGCCGGCCGTCTGGAGCGCGGCGGCGATGTCGGGGAAGACGCCGCGCTCGTGCGCGGCGTCGAGGAGATCGGACAGCCGCTCCCCGGGCACGTAGTCGGAGACAACAACGACCTGGCCGGTGGCACGATCGCGATCGACGTCGCGCGCGCGCGGAAAGCGCGGATCGGTGAGCTTCGACACCCGGTCGATCTGCGCGCCGAGCGCCGTTTCGAAGGCGGCCAGCTCGGGGCGCACGCGAAGGCGCTCGCGCACCTCTCCAGCGGGCCGGTCGAACGCCAGGACGCGCTCGCCGAGCCCGTCTCGGAAGCCGGAAGACGTGATGAGCGTACGGACCTCAACCTTTGCCGACACGGGAACTGTGACAAGTCTGCAACCGGCGGACCAGACACGGCCTGTGCGCTTCGGCCAAGTAGGATTGAAGGGAAGCCTCAGGATGGTAACAATCAGAGGCAGTGAGTTTCACTTCTGTAAGTGAATTACGATCCGCGCCATCGCGTCTCCTTCGACGATGCCGTCCACAACCTCCATTCCGTGGACGACCCTTGCCAACACCGTGTAACG
Source organism: Vicinamibacterales bacterium (assembly GCA_050745085.1). Taxonomy (GTDB): domain Bacteria; phylum Acidobacteriota; class Vicinamibacteria; order Vicinamibacterales; family 2-12-FULL-66-21; genus DATAEE01. The sequence continues at coordinate 1,669 of JBOGJB010000104.1, read as the reverse complement.
GTGATCGAGGCGGGGATTGTCGACAAGGTTGATGAAGATCTGCGCGTCGCCTGTATCACGGCCGCGGGTCGAGATGCCGACTGTGCCGCGATCATGCGAGACCAGGTCGACCTCGTCGCGCACGTACGGATCGTGCCCGGCATACTCGTTCGCGCCGGGACTGCCGCCCTGGATGACGAAGTTCGGCTCGACGCGGTGGAACGTCAGCCCGTCGTAAACGCCGCGCCGCGCCAGCCGGACGAAGCGCGCCACGGTTGCCGGCGCGTCGCCGGCGAGCAGTCTCAGCTCGAACGAGCGCCCGGATTTCATCGTGACGACGGCGCGATGCTCGCGGGCGAGGAGATCGTCGAGCTCGGTCTGGGTGAAGGGCGGCTCCTTGGGGGAGGAAGGCGGAAGCGTGACCTCGACGCCGTGCGCCCTGAGGGTGTCGCGGATGGCCGTCAGCGGATCGCGCGCGGTATCGCTGCGCTTCGCGACGAGGCGATCGAACGCTGCACGCAGCGCCGCGACCGCGCTCGGATGCGAGCTGTCTTTGAGCACTCGTGCCGCGGTCATCACGAGCTGATTGTCGTCGGCCGTCAACGCATCGATGATGATCCCAGGAATGACGGACGCGTCATTCTCTCGCGGCGTGATCGACGCGAGCCGCGTGATGGCCGCCTCGCGGACGTTGGGATGTGGGTCGCGCGCAAGCTGACCGAGCGTGGCCATGTCCCGGAAGGCGCTCGCGGGGACTGCCGAGTACAGCCGAACCTGCCACACGCGAGTGCGCGCGTGCTCGCGTGCGATGTCCGGCTCGCGCATGCAGGCCGGAGACTTCCGCGTCGTGTCGTCGCCCCGCGTGCAGGCAGCGGCCAGAGCACCGAGCGCCGCCGATGCCAGCTGCCACTTTTCTGCTGAATACTGTCCTCCGCCGGCTGCGAGCTGCACGAGCCGATCGAGGCTCGCGCGTGTGCCGTCCTCGCACGGCTGCGCCAGCGTGACGACCGCGCGGCGCGCGACGTGCGGATCGCCGTCCTCTGTGAGCGCGACGACGGTCGCGCAGGTGATCTTTGGAGCCTGACCGAGCGAGCGCAGCGCCTCGAATCGTATCTGAGGCGCCGGATCCTTCAACGCGGCGAGCGTGCGCGCGCGGCCGCCCGGCAGCGCCGCGCCATGAAGCACCGCGAGACGCCGGACCTGCCAGTCTCGATCGGTGAACGCCGCGGCAGCGATGTCCTCCTCGAGCGTGGAGGAGGCGCCGAGCGTCTGGACGGCAAGGCGTCGCACGCGGGCGTAGCGCTCCGACTCCATTGCCGCGCCGACGGTCGGGAACGTCCGGCGCGCCGCATCGTTCAGGGCACTGACCGTGTCGAGCGTGGGCGCGCGCGCGACGTTCGCCCGCCTCGCGAAGAGCCGGCTCAGGCCGCGAACCGCGCCGTCTGTCTCGTCGATGGATCTCAAAAAATGACGCGCGAGCGTGCGCTCGGCGGCGCGGATGTCGTCGTCGGTCGAATACTCGAGGCGTCCGAGGGTCTGGAGGATCGCGCCGCGCACGGCAGCGTCAGGCTCGCGAGAGAGCCGTTCGCTCAGCACCGCGGCCGCCGGCCCGACATCAACGCCGGCGGCGTCGAAGAACGACTGTCCCAGCGCGTTCGCTGCTGCGCGCCGCACGGCGGCCTCGGTGTCC
>JBOGJB010000103.1:0-3696 GCA_050745085.1 Vicinamibacterales bacterium | reverse complement strand
GCCGTGCGGTCGGCACGGTGGACGACCAGCGATGGCGCGCGTTCGAGGCCAGACGAGCTCGGCTCGAGCGGAACAGGGAGAGGTTGCATCTGACACGGGTGCGCATCGCGTCCGGCGATCGCGTTCCCGCAGGGATTGCACTTCGCCAGCCAGAGGTGAGGCTCGCGGAATTGGTCGCGCGGGGCGAAGTGCTTCTTGAGCTCGCGGTCGAATCGGCGGAGCTCGACATCGCAAGCCTCGAAGCGGAGATCAAGTACGAGGGTTATCTTCGCAAGCAGAGGTCCGACGTCGATCGGTCCGCGCGCCTCGAGCAGCGTGTGATCCCGGAGCGATTGTCGTTCGAGAACATCGCGGGACTCTCCCGGGAGGCTGTTCAGCGCCTCCGTGAAATTCGGCCCGCCACGGTCGGTCAGGCGGGTCGGATCCCCGGGCTTACGCCGGCCGCGGTTGCGGTACTGGCCGCTTATGTGGAACGTTGGGAGGGAGCGCCACCCTGATGATGATGACCGCGCGCGAGTTCCGGACCCGCCTCGCCCGCAGAGGCCGGAAAGCGGGCGTGGTCGTTCACGCCGACCTCGCTTCGACTCTCTGGAACTACTTCGAACTGCTCTTCCGGTGGAATCGCAAAATTAACCTCACGGCCTTCGACGGGCCCGATTCGGCCATCGATCGCCTCCTGATCGAGCCGCTTCTGGCGGCGCGGTTCTTCCCGCCTCAGAGCACCCGAATGTTAGACGTGGGGTCAGGGGGCGGTTCGCCTGCGATCCCGTTAAAGCTCGCGCTGCCGGGCACGGCGCTTGTGATGGTGGAACCGAAGGCGCGCAAATCTGCGTTCCTGCGAGAAGCCGTCCGGCTGCTCGATCTGCGGGACACGCAGGTTGAGACCGCCAGGTTCGAGGAGTTGCTGGCCCGGCCGGATCTTCACGAAGCCCTGGACATCGTAACCGTTCGCGCCGTCCGGGTTGAGCGGAACACCTTACTGAGCTTGCAAGCGTTTCTCAAGTCTGGCGGCAGGATTCTGCTGTTTCGAGGTGGCTCTGGCCTGGAACCGACGGCCGAGGCGGCCCCGCCACCTCTTACGTTGGAAGGCATGCATCCCCTCACACCCGGCAGCAGGCTCGTGATTCTCGGCAAGCGTGTTCCACGTGGAACAATGTCGCTTGACGGATCCCCTTGAGGCGCGCGACTATTCGCCGAGCGGTTCCGCGTCCGCTTCGCGAGAGTAGTAGATATTTAGGTCAAATAACCATACATGCCGCGCGTCATCGCCATCGCAAACCAAAAGGGTGGCGTCGGTAAAACCACTACTGCCATCAACTTAGCGGCATCGCTGGCTCTCGCGGACCAGCTAGTTCTCCTGGTCGACGTCGACCCCCAATCAAACCTCACGAGCGGCATCGGCCTGAAGGGCCAGGCGGGGCCAGCGGGCACGGTCTATCAAGGTCTCACCGCCGAACAGCCGGACGCCGCCGGCGTCATCGTTCAATCCGCCATCAAGGGCCTCGCGCTGATGCCGTCCGATCGCCATCTCACCGGCGCGGAGATCGAGCTCGTCTCGCTCCCGGACCGCGAAAGCCGCCTGCGCGCCCTTCTCGCTCCGCTGCGCGGCCGCTTCGACTTCATCTTCATCGACACGCCTCCCTCACTCGGCCTTCTCACGCTCAACGCGCTCGTCGCCGCCGACGCCGTCCTGATCCCACTCAACTGTGAGTACTTCGCGCTTGAAGGGCTCGCCGACCTCGTCGCCACGCTTCGCCGCGTCCGCGCGACGCTCAACCCGCACCTCGACATCGAAGGGGTCCTGCTGACGATGCACGACGAGCGCACGAATCTGGGACAGCAGGTCGCGCAAGACATCCGCGGGTTCTTCCGCGAAAAAGTGTTCTCGACGGTGATCCCGCGCAACATCCGGCTCGGCGAGGCGCCGAGCCACGGTCTGCCCGCGATTCTCTACGACGTGAAATCGCGCGGCGCTGAAGCCTACCTCGCGCTCGCCCGCGAGTTCGTCTCGCGCGAGCGCCAGCCGTCAGGCGAGAGCGCCGCCCCGTAACGCAAAGGACCGAAGCCATGGCCGACAAACGCCCCGCCCTCGGACGCGGCCTCAGCGCGCTGATCCCGGATGCGCCATCCCTTGCGGCGCCGCCCGAGCGCGCGCTCGAGATCGACATCGATCGCCTGCGCCCCAACGCATATCAGCCGCGCGGCCCCTTCGACGACACGCGCCTCGACGAGCTGGCGCGATCGATCCGCGCGAACGGCCTCATCCAGCCGATCGTGGCGCGGCCGGCCGGAGACGGCTACGAAATCATCGCAGGGGAGCGGCGCTGGCGCGCCGCGCAGCGCGCCGGCCTCCTCCGGGTCCCCGTCATCACCCGCGACGTCCCCGACGAAAAGCTGCTCGAAGTGGCGCTCATCGAGAACATCCAGCGTGAAGACCTCAACCCGGTGGAGGAGGCGCGCGCGTACAAGCGCCTCGCAGACGACTTCAATCTGACGCAGGACGCTATCGCCGAGGCGGTCGGCAAGGATCGATCGTCGGTCGCGAACTACACGCGCTTGCTGCGTCTGCCGGTCGAGGTACTGAACGACGTCGCCGCTGGCGCGCTCTCGATGGGCCACGCGCGCGCCTTGCTGTCGCTGCCCGACGGCGCCGCGCAGCGCCGCGCCGCACGCGACGTCGTCGCGCGCGGCCTTTAGGTGCGCGACACCGAGCTGCTGGTGAAAAGGCTCAGCGAGCCGCCGGCGTCTTCAGCCCTCGCGCCGAAGCCGAACGACGCCAACACGCGCGCGGCGGAAGAACGGCTCCGGTTCGTGCTCGGCACGCCGGTGAGGATCATTCGAAAAGGAAAGGGCGGACGGATCGAAGTCGAGTTCACATCTGAAGACGAACTCAATCGGATCTATGAGCAGATTGCGGACATCTAATATTCACGGTCAATGCCGAATGCCGAATGCCGAATGCCGAAGGGGACTTCACTCGCGACAGAGCGAGCTGCGGACATTTGGTCGCGTTGTATCACCGTTGGAATCGGCGTGATTGGCGCTGGGGGTGGGGCTCCACAATGCTGAAGGCGGAAGGTGGAATGCTGAAGTCAACGCGCCGAGCGTGAGCGAGGCGTGGTTGGCGCTGGGGGTGGGGCCCCAGCGCAAAGGAAGAGATGACCAGAAGACTGACCGACTACTCAGCCTGCGCCGGTTGAGCGAGCAAACTCGCCGCCGGCGAGCTCGCCCAGGTGCTGGGTGCCATTCCGCGCTCCGATGACGACCGGGTGCTGATCGACTTCAGCACCTCGGACGATGCGGGTGTGTACCGGTGGGAGAGCGGACCGGCGCTCGTGCAGACGGTCGACTTTTTCACGCCCATCGTGGACGACCCGTTCGTCTACGGCCAGATCGCCGCCGCGAACGCGCTGAGCGACGTGTACGCGATGGGCGGCCGCCCGCTGACGGCGCTGGCGATCGCAGCGTTCCCGGTCGACGAACCGGGGGACGCGGTCATCAAGCAGATTTTCCTCGGAGGTCTCGACAAGCTGCGCGAGGCGGGTGTGGCGCTCCTTGGCGGCCACACGGTGCGCGATCAGGAGATCAAATTCGGCTATGCGATCACCGGCGCCGTCGATCCCACGCGCATCCTTGCGAACGCGGGGGCGCTCGCCGGCGACGCGCTACTGCTGACCAAGCCGCTCGGCACCGGGC
>JBOGJB010000102.1:0-1637 GCA_050745085.1 Vicinamibacterales bacterium | reverse complement strand
CCGCAGCAGCCGCCGACGATGTTGACGAGGCCGGCCTCGGCGAACTCACGCAGGAGCGCGCTCGTGTCGGCCGGCTGCTCGTCGTACTGGCCGAACGCGTTCGGCAGGCCCGCGTTCGGGTAGGCGCTCGTCCAGCAGCGGGCCAGCGCCGCCAGCTCCGCGAGGTACGCGCGCATGTCGCGCGCCCCGAGCGCGCAGTTCATGCCGACGCTAACCGGCTTCACGTGCTCGACCGAGATGTAGAAGGCGTCGATCGTCTGGCCCGACAGGGTGCGGCCGCTGCGGTCGGTGATGGTCACGGAGATCATCACAGGCGGGGCCTGGGGGTTGGGACCTGGGGCCTGGCCGAACCGCTCGTCGTACACATCCTGGATCGCGACGAGCGCGGCTTTGGCGTTGAGCGTGTCGAAGATCGTCTCGACGAGGATCAGGTCCACGCCGCCGTCGAGCAGCCCGCGGACCTGCTCCGCGTACGCCTCGCGCACGTGATGGAAGGTCACGGCGCGGAACGCCGGATCGTCGACGTTGGGTGAGATCGACAGGGCCCGGTTGGTCGGACCGATCGATCCGGCGACGAAGCGCAGCCGGTCGGGCGTCTTCCTCATCCAGGCGTCGGCCGCTTCGCGCGCCAGGCGCGCCCCGGCGACGTTGAGATCTCTGACGAACGGCTCGAGCGCGTAGTCCGCCTGCGAGATCGCCTGGGCGTTGAACGTGTTCGTCTCGATGATGTCGGCCCCCGCCTCGAGGTACTCGTGATGGATCGCCGAGATCACGTCGGGCCGCGTCAGGTTCAGGACGTCGGCGTTCCCCTTAAGCTCCTTGGGGTGATTGTTGAACGCGCGGCTGAAGCCGTGCGCCACCTTGCCGTGCACTACCGAGCCGAGGCCTCTGTAATCTTCCTCCGTCAGTTTGTAGCGCTGGATCATCGTCCCCATCGCGCCGTCGATGACGAGGATTCGGCGTGCGAGGAGCGCGTTCAGGTTCTCGAGTGTGTGTGACATTGCCTGTTTCCGCGGCCGCTGTTATGGCTTGCGGCCGCTGGCGACGAGCACCGTAAACGGATCGCCCGACTTGCGCGCGCCGACGCCGACGCGGACGTCTTTCAGTCCCGCCGCCTTCAGCAGCGTCGCAAGCGCCCCGTCCTCGAACCCCTGCCAGCGATCGCCGAGCCGATCGCGCACCCATCCCTCGCCGTGCGAGCGCAGGTCGAGGACGAGCACTTTCCCGCCCGGCGTGACGATGCGCGACGCTTCAGCGATCGCGCGCGCGGGATCCGCCGCGTGATGGAGCGCCTGCGACAGGATGGCGACGTCCACCGCGGCGTTCTTGATCGGCACCTTCTCGATCTCGCCGCGACGCCAGGTGACGTTCGCCACCTTGCGGCGTCGCGCGAGCGCGCGCGCGCGCTTCAGCACGTCGGCGGATCGATCGACGGCGATGACGCGCGAGGCGAAGCGGCTCGCCTCGACCGTGAGGTAGCCCTCGCCGCAGCCGAGGTCCGCCACGCGCAGCGGCGGCAGCAGGTGGCCGAGCGCCCGGGCCCACGCGGCCCAGCTCCGGCCCGGCACGAGCTGCCGCTCGCGGGCATCGGGGGCCGCATGCTCCTCGAAGTTCTCCTTCCGGACCCGCCGCACCTC
>JBOGJB010000101.1:0-14529 GCA_050745085.1 Vicinamibacterales bacterium | reverse complement strand
CTTCACGATCGAGGTGCAGGGTGATCCGCACACCATCCGGGAGGCGACTGCGCTGAATCTGCACCAACGTCGCGACTCCCGATGGCGCCGCGCCCGGCCCGGGAACGACAGGCGCGAGCGCCGCCTCGGTGGGTGGCGCCGGCTGTAGTCGCCGCGGCGGATCCGGCGGCCGCGGCTCGAGCGCCCGGACGGCCTCGGCAATTCGCGGGACGAGCGAGCTGGAGGAGTACTCGCGCCGGAGGCGCGCCAGCAGCGTCAGCGCGGCCTCGCGATCCTGCTCGTGACCGTAGCGCTCCCAGGCGAGCCGCGCGAGCCCTGCGGCCTGCCACAGCGCGTTGTCGCAGTACGCGCTCGAGGGATACCGGCGGACGACGCGTTGGTAGGCGGCCGTCGCGCCGCGAAGGTCCGCGAGCGAGGCGGGAGCCGGGGCTCTGCGCAACGCCTCCTCGCGGGCGAGCGCGGACTCGTAGGTCGACCGCGCGGATGCCCACGCCTCAACGGGTGTGACGGTGACGATCAGCGCCGCGGCGGCGAGATTAGCGAAGTTGCGCATCGACTTCGTCGAAGTAGTCCTTCTTCACCAGCACCTCGCGCGGCTTGCCGCCCACGGCTGGCGAGACGAGCCCTTCGGCCTCCATCATGTCCACGAGCCGCGCGGCGCGGCTGAATCCAATCCGCAGCCGCCGTTGCAGGTATGAGATTGACGCCTGCCCGCTCGACACGACGATCCGCGCCGCCTCGTCGTACAGGTCGTCCTTCTCGAACTCGATCGCGTCCGTCGGCTTATCCTCGGCGGTGATCGTCTCGTCGTACTCCGGCTTGCCCTGCTTCCGGAGGAAGCTCGCGAGGCGCGCCGTCTCCTGCTCGGAGATGTACGGTCCGTGCACCCGGATCAGCCGGGACGACGCGGGCGGGAGGTAGAGCATGTCCCCGCGGCCGAGGAGCTGCTCGGCGCCGTTGCTGTCGATAATCGTCCGCGAATCGACCTTCGACGAGACGCGGAACGAGATCCGCGCCGGCAGGTTCGCCTTGATCAGGCCGGTGATGACGTCCACCGACGGCCGCTGCGTCGCGAGAATCAGGTGGATGCCGACGGCTCGCGCCATCTGCGCCAGCCGCGCGATCGATTCCTCCACCTCGTTGCCGGCCACCATCATCAGGTCTGCCAGCTCGTCGATCACGACCACGATGAAGGGCAGCGGCTTGATCGGCGTCCCGTCGTCATCCACCGCGTCCTTCGTCTCGCCTATGAGCGCGCGCACGTTGCGGTTGTACTGTTCGATGTTGCGCACGCCCTGCGACGCGAGCGTCTTGTAGCGCTCTTCCATCTCGTGAACGGCCCAGCGCAGCGCGTTCGCCGCCTGCTTCGGATCGACGACGACCGGCGTCAGCAGGTGCGGGATGTCTTCGTACATGCCCAGCTCGAGCCGTTTGGGGTCCACCATGATGAGCCGGACGTCCTCCGGCGTCGCCCGGAACAAGATCGATGTCAACATCGCGTTGACCGACACCGACTTGCCCGCGCCGGTCGAGCCGGCGATGAGCAGGTGCGGCATGCTGGCGAGGTCGCTGACGAACGGCTCGCCGTGGATCGTCTTGCCGAGCGCGATCGACAGCTTCGGCACCGACCGCCGGTAGGCCTCCGACTCGAGCAGCTCGCGCAGCGCGATCTGCTCGCGGTGAGCGTTCGGTATCTGGATCCCGACGGTGGACTTGCCCGGGATGCGCTCGATCAGGACCGACTCGGCCTGCATGGCGAGACACAAATCGTCGGCGAGGCCGGTGATCCTGCTGTATTTCACCCCCGCGTCCGGCTTGAACTCGTAGGTCGTCACGACCGGCCCCGGATGGATCTGGACGACCGTCCCTTCGACCGCGAACTCGCGGCACTTCTCCTCGAGGAGCCGCGCGCCGTCCATCAGCTCGCGCTCGTCGATCTTGCGCTCGGCGCGCGCGGCGTCGAGCAGTGCGACCGGCGGTAGCGTGTACGCCCCCTTGCGCCGCTCGGCTGGCGCCTTCGCGGGCTCCGGCAACGGCAGCGCTGGCGTGACCGCAACCGGCGTACGGCGAATCGGCGGCGACGGCTTCGGCGGTACCGGATCCGGCCTGAGCGCCCTCGGCAGTATCCGCCCGGACGCTACCGCACCCGGCACCTCGACTTCAGCATTCGTCCTTCGACCTTCGACGTTGGGAGGGCCGTCAGCAGTCGTCAGTCGAGCTTCAGCATTGCCGATTGCCCTGGCCTTCTCCGCATGCTTTCGAATGACTTCCTGCCGCTCCTGCTCGCGGCGGCGCTCCTCACGCCGCACGCGCCACGCTTCCAGCGCGGTCGTCGAGCGCGTCCTGGCCAGACCGGCGACCGCGGCCGATGCGCGCCCGAGGGACAACTGCGTCGAAAGGAGGATCGACAGGAAGAGCAGCGTGAGAATGAGGACGATCGAGCCCGTCCGGTTCAGGTACTCCGCGAGGAGCGCGGCGAGCCAGTCGCCGGAGTAGCCTCCCGCGCGAAACGCCTTCCCCGCGAGCTCGAGGCTGCCGAACGCCAGGCTGAGGAACGCGGAGATGCAGCCGATGAGCAGGAGGCCGCCGACCGCTTTCGTGTACGGCGCGTCGAACGCGCGGCACCAGAAGTACTGCCAGCCCAGGACGGCGAGCGCGGCCGGAATCAGGTAGGAGGCGTAGCCCAGCACCTGGAATGACAGCTCGGAGAGAAACGCCCCGACGCGGCCCGCGAAGTTGTCCGGCGTCACGGCCGGCCCGGCGTTGAAGAACCACACAGGATCGGACGGCGTATAGCTGGCGAGCGCGATCAGCCAGATCAGCGCGAGTCCGAACAGCGCGACTCCGACGAACTCGCTCACGCGCCGTGAGATGAAGGATCGGGACACCACTCAAATCTCCATGACGACAGGCAGCACGAGCGGTCGCCGGCCGGAGCGTTTGCGCAGGAACCGCTGCAGCTCGACGCGAATCTTCTCCTTGATGAGCCCGGGGTCGGTCCGCTCCTCGAGGCTCGCGCCTTCCACGACTTCCGCGATGAGCGGCGGCACCTCGCGCAGGAGCGCCTCGCTCTTGCCGTCCACGACGAACCCGCGCGTGATGATGTCGGGCCTCTCCTCGAGCGCGCCCGACTGTTTTCCGATTGCGACGATCGCCGCCACCAGCCCGTCTGCCGCGAGGTGACGGCGATCGCGCAGCACCTCATCGCCGACCTCGCCCGTGCGCGTGCCGTCGATGAGGACGCGCCCGGCCGGTGCCTTGCCGGCGATCCGCCCGCCCTCCGCGTCGAACCGGATGATGTCGCCGTTCTCCGCGAGGAGCACCTCGGCCTCCGGCGCGACCGCTGGTGCGATGCGCGCGTGGCGCGCGAGCTGGCGGTACTCGCCGTGGATCGGCACGAAGTACCGCGGGCGCACGAGCGACAGCACCAGCTTCAGTTCCTCCTCGCTGCCATGGCCGGACACGTGCACGTGTTTCAGACCGTCGTAGATCACGTCGGCCCCGCGCCGCGCCACGTGGTTCATCACACGGCCGATCGCCTTTTCGTTGCCCGGAATGGCGCGCGCCGAGAACACGACGGCATCCCCGTGGCCGAGCGCAACGTGACGGTGATCGTTGATCGCGATCCGCGGCAGCGCCGCGTTCGGCTCCCCCTGCGAGCCGGTGCAGACGCACAGCACGTCCTGCGACGGAAAGTTCCGCACGTCGCTGTCGCGGATCTGCACGCCCGGCGGCATCTTCAGGATGCCGAGCCGCGCCGCGGTCGCCGAGTTCTCGATCGCCCCCCGCCCGACGAACGCCGCCTTGCGCCCGAACTGCGCGGCGAGATCTACCAGGATTTGCATCCGGTAGATGCTCGACGCGAACGTCGCGACGACGATCTTGCCCTCCGTGCTGCTGAAGATCTCCTCGAACGCCTCCGTGACGTCGCGCTCCGAGCCCGTGAACCCGCGCCGGTCGACGTTCGTGCTGTCGGCGAAGAGCGCCAGCACGCCCGCCGTCCCGAGCTCCGCGAGCCGCCTGAGATCGACCGGCTCGCCGTCGAGCGGCGTCTGGTCGATCTTGAAATCGCCCGTGTGCAGGAGCGTCCCCGCCGGCGTGTGCACGGCGACCGCCACGCAGTCCGGCATGCTGTGCGTGACGCGCAGGAACTCGAGCCGGAAGGGGCCGACCGTCACCGTCTCGCGCGGACGCACCGCGCGGAGCCGATCGCCCGCGTCGATGCCGTGCTCCTGCAGCTTCGGCTCGACGAGGGCGAGCGTGAACGGCGTCGCGTACACGGGCCCCGTCACGTAGGGCAGCACGTGCGCGACGGCGCCGATGTGGTCCTCGTGCCCGTGCGTCAGCACCAGCGCCCGCAGCCGCCCGGCGTACTGCTGCAGCAGCCGCAAATCCGGAATCACCAGATCAACGCCGAGCAGCTCCGGCTCCGGGAACAGCACCCCGGCGTCGATGATGATGGCCTCGTTCCCCCAGGCCACCACCATCATGTTCATGCCGAACTCGCCCAGCCCGCCCAAAGGCACGACTTCGAGCGCGGGCCCGCCTGGCGAGGTCTGGAATCCGTCCATCCATCCGTCTATGCGTGTGAACTCGCCGTTGGCGGACGCGAAGCGCGCGGCCAGACCGCCCGGGAGGGGGCTGCCACGCGCGCGCGGCAGGCGCCGCGCGCCGACTGACGCGTCCGGCCGTCAGGCCGCTGGGACGGCCCAAAAATCCGGAGAAGGATGACGCAGACTATACCATAGCCTGAACTTGTTGAAGGGTCGGCGCGCTCAGGAAAAAATGGCGGCCAGCCGCGCCAGCTCTGAGAGTTGCAGCGTCTCCGGACGGCGCCGGCCATCGAGACCCGCCGCGGCAATCGTCGCCGCCGCCTCCCGCCCGCGCGCCGCCGCGAACGGCTTCAAGGCGTTCGACAGCGTCTTGCGTCGCTGCGTGAAGATCGACTTCACGACGGCCTCGAACACCGCCTTGTCCTGGACCTCCACTTTGGGCGCCCCGAAGCGGAGCCGGACGACCCCGGACCACACCTTCGGCGGGGGACGAAAGGCTCCTGGCGGCAGCGTGAGAAGCTGCCCGATGTCGGCGTGAAGCGATGCGAGGATCGACAGGACGCCGTACTCGCGAGACCCGGCCTCGGCGGCGAGACGCTCGACGACCTCAAGCTGCAGCATCAGCGTCGCATCCGTGACGCCGGCGCCGGCGTGGTACAGATCGACGAGCCTGAACAGGATGGCGGAGGAGATGTTGTAGGGAAGATTGCCGGCGATCCGAATGCTCGGGACGGCCAGATCGAGTCGTGCCACCTGCTCGGTGACGAGCGCCGCGAGATCCGTGTCGAGGACGTTCGCCTCGACAACCGTCACGTTCGCCGGCGCGTGGCGACGCAGGCCGGCTGCCAGATCGCGGTCGATCTCGATGGCTACGACCGCCACCGCCCGCTCCGCGAGCGGCCGGGTCAACGCGCCGCCGCCCGGTCCGATCTCGACAATGACGTCGTCGGGCCGCGGGTCGATGACATCGACGACCTTGCGCACCCACGCCGGCTCCAGGAAGTGCTGTCCAAAGCGCTTTCTCGAGTGCCGTCGCAAAACGTCAGCCTTCGTCCTTCGTCCTTCGCCCTTCGTGTGAGTCACTTCCCACGCCAGTATGTCTCTTCGATCTCTTCGATTTCTTCCTCGCTCAGCCCGAAGTAGTGACCGAGCTCGTGAATCAGCGTTTCACCGATACACTGCACGATGTCGTCGTCGGTCTCGCACTCGTCTTCGATCGGGAACTGATACAGGATGATCTGATCGGGGAGCGTGTTGCCGTAGCCCGCCGCGCGCTCGGTCAGCGGCGTGCCCTGGTAGAGCCCGAAGAGCGTTTCGCCCTGCTCGATCTCCATCTCCTCGAGCACGTCGTCCGAGGGCTCATCCTCGACGACGATGGCGAGGTTCTGGACGGCGTCGCGGAACTTTCGGGGAATCGTCGCGACGGCGTTGCCGACGAGGCGCTCGAAGCGTTTGCGTTGCATGGTAGTAGTCGCAGTCGTCGGTGACGGCGCAGCGATCGCACAGCGGCTTCGGCCTGCAGATTCGCCGGCCGTGCAGGATCAGCGTGTCTGAGGCGAGCGTCCATTTCTGAGGCGGAAGCGACGACGAGAGCTGCTGTTCCACCACGACGGGATCGTCTGACTCGGCAATGCCGATCCGGTTCGCCACCCTCAGCACGTGACGATCAACAGGCAGGCCCGGAACGCCGAGCGCGTGACCCAGGACGACGTTGGCCGTTTTGCGGCCGACGCCGGGAAGCTGGACCAGGTCGTCCATCCGCGCCGGCACCTCGCCCGCGTGCTTCTCGACGAGGGCAGCGGCCATGCCGGCGAGCGCCTTCGACTTGGATCGGAAGAAGCCGGTGGACTGAATCTGCGGCTCGAGCTCGCCGGTCGTCGCCTGCGCCAGCGCTCGCGCATCCGGATACCGCTTGAAGAGGGCCGGAGTGACTTTGTTGACGCGCTCGTCGGTGCACTGCGCGGACAGGATCGTCGCGACGAGCAGCTCGTAGGGATTGCGGAAGTGAAGCTCGGTGAACGCGTCCGGATGCTGGCCCTCGAGCTTCTCGAGGATCTCGCGGACCCGCCGGGGCGGCTTCATGCCGCCTAGTGTACCGGACCTTTCGGCGCGGCACCGGTCGATTCCGAGTACACACGCATGTGTTCCTGAAGCGCTCCGATCAGGTTTGGGACGACCTGCACCGGAACCACGATCCGCGCGCGAACCGGCGCCTTGACGATGTGCTCCGACTCGGCGTCGCGGACGTCCCGCTCCGAGAGCGGCAGCACTTCGCAGAAGGTGAGCGTGAAGTCGAACGGCGTGTGCGAGATCGCGCAGAAGTTCGAGTACGTGCGCGGTCCCGGATCGCCGCTCTCGTCCGGGACGATGGTGAAGTTGATCTGTTTGCGGTCGTTCATACCGTCAGTATTTTCGCATGACTCCGACGACGACCCCCTGCACCTGCACCTGGCTGGCGTCGAGAATGAGCGGCTGCATCGCCGGATTGGCCGGCTGCAGGCGCACCCGGCCGTTCTCCCGATAGAACTTCTTGAGGGTCACGTCCGAGCCGCCGACGAGCGCGATCACCATCTCCCCGTTCTCGGCGGTCTTGCGGTCTTCGACGATGACGAAGTCGCCGTCGCGGATCTGCTCGTCGATCATCGAGTCCCCCTTCACGCGGAGGACGTAAGTGTCGCGCCGGCCGGCCAGATCCTCTGGAACGGCGATCGTTTCCGCGCCGGCGATCGCCTCAATGGGGGCGCCGGCGGCAACGTAACCGAGGAGCGGCAGCTCCAGCGCGCGCCCGCCCGTGCGGGTCGGCACCAGCTCCACGGATCGGCTGCGGTTCCAGGAGCGCTTGATGAACCCCTTCTCCTCCAGGTTCGTCAGGTGTTTGTGGACCGTGGCGAGCGACGACAGGCCGAAGCGCCGTCCGATTTCCTCGAGGCTCGGAGCATAGCCGTGATCCTGAATGAACTCGTTCAGGTAGTCGAGGATCTCGCGCTGGCGTTTGGTGAGCGGGAGCACGGAACCTCCTTGGGCAGCCGAACTATACGCAAACAAAAAGCGAAAGTCAATACACTGAAGATCTGAAGAACGAAGGACCGCAGACTAAACGTACCCGGCCCGTCCTTGTCTAAGTTATTGAGGCGAGCGATGCTGAGCCGGGCGGAGCGCATTTGGGCCGCGCGCGTGGAGCTGGACTGGACAGTGACCGTCGTCGGAGACGATCGCGAGCTGGCGCGGGCGGCGGTGGCCGGGGACCGGGAGGCGTTCGGCCTGCTGGTCGAGCGGCACCGGCGGACCATCTTCCAGCTTTGCTACCGCTTCGTTGGCCGCCAGGAGGAGGCACGCGATCTCGCGCAGGACGTGTTCGTCCGCGCGTGGCGCGGTCTGCGAGGGTTCAAGGAGCAATCGGCCTTCTCAACCTGGCTGTATCGCATCGGCGTGAACGTGTGTCTGAACCGCGTCACGGCGAAGTCGCCTCGGCTCGACGAGATGGAGCCGCTCGACGATGCCCCGAGGGGGGATCCGCGAGGGGCCGATCCGGCGGAGGGGATCGACCGCGGCCGGCGCGCCGCGACCGTGCGCGCGGCGATCGCGAAGCTCCCGCCGAAGCAGCGCGCCACGCTCGTCTTGCGCGTATATCATGAGCTGTCCCACGAACGGATCGCCGAGATCCTCGGCAGCTCGGTGGGCGCGTCGAAGGCCAACTTCTTTCACGCGCTCGCGAATCTGAAGAAGCTGCTGGAGCAGCCCTGAAGGGCTGCGCTATGGAATTGCGGCAAGCCATGCACCTGACCGAAGCGGAACTCGTCGAGCACGTCGAAGGAGCGCTGCGCGCGGAGCGTGCGGCGCACCTGGCATCGTGCCAGCGCTGCCGGCGCGAGGCGGACGGGCTGGCGGCTGCGCTCGACGACGCGCGCGCCGTCGAGGCCCTCGATCCCTCACCGCTGTTCTGGGAGCACTTCAGCGCGCGCGTGCGCGATGCGATGGACGCGCCGCCGGAGTCGCGTCTCAAAGCCCTGTGGGGAGGGTTCCGCTGGCCGGGCGTGGCGCTGGCCGGAGCGATGATCGTCGCGCTGCTCGTGATCGCTGGCGTGTGGCAGCGCGGGGTCCACGCGCCGGTGGATCCCGGAATGACCGCGCCGAACCTCGCCGCGGAGCTGTCGATCGATCCTGCGCTCGAGGCGGATCCCGAATGGACGTTCGTCGCGACGATGGCGGATGGCATCGACTGGGACGCGGCCGACGCGGCAGGGTTGGGCGTCAGGCCAGGCGCGGCGGAGCGCGCGGCGCTGCAGCTCTCGCGCGAAGAGCAGACCGAACTCGCCCGCCTGCTGCGCGAGGAGTTGGGGAATGATTCGCTGTAAGGCTCTGCCGATGGTATTCCTGCTGGCTGCCCTAACCC
This sequence comes from Vicinamibacterales bacterium, assembly GCA_050745085.1. GTDB lineage: Bacteria > Acidobacteriota > Vicinamibacteria > Vicinamibacterales > 2-12-FULL-66-21 > DATAEE01. Next base: position 5,583 of record JBOGJB010000101.1, on the reverse strand, counting down.
CTGCGGCGGCGCAGGAGGAGCCGAGCGCCCAGCCACCCGCCGGCAATCTGACGCCGGCGGAAATCGCGCGACTGCTCGACGCGTATGTGCTGGTTCAGGCGCAGGAGTCGCTGCGGCTGACCGACGCGCAGTACGGCCAGTTCGTCTCGCGGATGAAGGTGGTGCAGGACGTCAGGCGGCGCAATCAGCAGGGGCGGCAGCGGATCCTACAGGAGCTCGGCCGCCTGTCAGGGGATCCGAACCAGCCGGTGACGGACGAAGGGGCGCTCCGCGAACGGCTCACGGCGCTCGCGGAGCACGAAGAGCGCGCCGCAGTTGAGCTGCGCCAGGCGTACGAAGGGCTCGACAGCGTCCTCGACCTCCGCCAGCGGGCGCGCTTCAGGATCTTCGAAGAGCGGATGGAGCGCCAGAAATTCGAGCTGCTGATGCGCGCGCGGCAGGCCAACCGGGCGCAGCGACCGAACACGCCGCGGAGGATTCCGCAGCTTTAGCCGGACCAGTGCTATCCTGACATCAGCATGGCTGGTTTCGAGCTCGGTCGTCGTCTCCTGCTGACCGCCGCGCTCGCCGGCACCGCGACCGCGGCGCCGAGCGGCGACACCTCGCTCACACGGCGCGACGCCGACAACCTGCTCCGCAAGCTCGTCCAGATTACCGAGAACAGCGGTGCCCCGCGCGCAAAGGCCGCGCGCGCGACGACGATCACCGAACCCGAAGTGAACTCGTACCTCCGCTATCACGCCGCGTCCGAGATCCCGGCCGGCGTCACGGAGCCGTACGTTACGATCGTTGGCGGCGGACGGCTCGAGGGGCGCGCGACGGTCGATCTCGACGCCGTACGGCAGCAGAAGCAGCGCGGCTGGCTCGATCCGCTCGGATACATCAGCGGGAAGCTCCCGGTCCACGCGACGGGTACGTTACGGACGCTCGACGGCGTCGGCCGCTTCACGCTCGATACTGCCTCCATCGGCGGCGTTCCCGTACCGAAGGTCGTCCTGCAGGAAGTCGTCAGTTACTATACCCGCCGTCCCGACAATCCTGCCGGCGTGTCGCTCGACGATTCGTTCGAGCTGCCCGCACGCATTCGGGAGATCAGGGTCGGCACAGGCCAGGCTGTCGTTGTTCAATAGCCCAAGTACGAAGTTCGAAGTACGAACGTCGAAGTAAAGGTTGAAGTTCCAACTTACTTCAGCCTTCGTACTTCGAGCTTCGTACTTGAGCTCGTTTCAAGTCTAGGTCGCTGTTCGCCGACAGCCAGGTCCCAACTCGTCTGGTACACGAGCTTCGCGACCTTCTCCATCTTCTCGTAATTGATCTTCTCGGGCCGGTCGTACACGGTGTGATAGTCGGGATGCAGGCCGGTATGAAACCACACTCCCGGCACGCCGCGCTGGAGAAACGGCCAGTGATCGCTGCGCCGCATCAGGTTCGACGCGTTGTTGTCGTATCGGAACTTCAGCTCCAGGCCAATCGCGCGGTTCGCCCGCTCGATCGCGGTCTTCAACGCAGGGCTGCGCGTCGTTCCGATAACGTTGGCCGCGTTCCGGTTCGACTCGGCCGTCTGCAGGTCGAGACCGCGGAAGCGCGCGCCACCGCCGACCGGGACTTCTTCGTCGCGCCCGATCATGTCCATGTTGAGCACCGCGACGATACGTTCGAGTGGGGCGGTCGGCCGTTCGGTGTACGCCCACGCGCCGAGCAGGCCGCGCTCCTCCGAGTTCCAGGCGGCGAACAGCACGCTGCGCCGCGGGCGCCGGCCGTCAGCGGCAGCCAGCGCCCAGGCCTCGGCGATCTCGAGGAGGCCGACGATCCCCGACCCGTCATCGTCGGCGCCGTTGAAGACGTCGTTGCCGTCGGCGCCGTTGTGGTCGATGTGGGCGCAGACAATGACCCACTCGTCCTTCAGCTTCGGATCGGATCCCTCGAGCGCCGCGAGCACGTTGCGGTCGGGGATGACGTGGCGATCAACAGAGGTGGTGAGCGCAACGCGCGCGTCGCCGAGCGCGACCGGCGTGATGCCGCGCCCGGTTTCCGAGGCGCGTGACAGCTCGTCGAGCGCGCGGCCGGAACCCGCGAGGATCTGCGCCGCGAGCGCGGGAGAGATCTGCGCCGCGGGGATGCGCACTTTCTCCATCCAGGCGGCGAGTGTGAAGCTCTCGATGCGCGGCGCGCGCTCGGGCCAGTAGTTGCGTGCGGCCGCCTCGAAGTTCGTCTCTCCCGGATGATTGTGGACGTCGTCCACGAACAGGATGCCGATGGCGCCGTGTTCCTGCGCGGCCAGCGCCTTGAGCAGCGGGCTGGCGGCCTGGGCGGTCACCACGCCGTCGAAGGGGCTGTTCGCGTCACGCTCGCCCGGCTCGTGGTCGATGACGAGCGCGACTTTTCCCTTCACGGCGCCGCCCGCGTAGTCATCGTACTTCCGCTCTGGCGAGGTGATGCCAAAGCCCGCGAAGACCACGTCGCCCGTGATGCCGCCACTCGAGCTGAATCGCAGCGGGTAGAAGTCCTGGCCGGCCCGGCGCCGCGAGGCGCCGTTAATCTCGATCTGGTTCTCCGCGCCGATCGTCGCAGTCATGAGGAGGTACGGCTGGTAGTAGGAGCCGTTGGACCCCGCCGGCTTCAGACCAAGCCGTTCGAATCGCGCTTTGATCCAGTCGGCGGCGAGCGCGTTCTCGGGCGTGTTCGTCAGCCGTCCGCGCATGCCGTCGCCGGCCAGGAAAAACAGGTCTGCGCGCAAATCGTCTTTCTTGATCGAGTCAATCCGCGGGGCCGCGGCGTCCTGCGCGGCGATCGACACGCCGAGCGTAAACAGACACACGCTGGTGATCCTTCGCATCGGCCTCTCCTTCAGGGAGTGCAGTCGCTCGGCATTCGGCATTCGGCCTTCGGCATTGTAAGCTCACATTGAAGTGTCCTCGGCAGCGGAGTTTCTTCAGACATCCCTTCAGTACCTGAAAGGCGTCGGCCCCCGCCGCGCGGCCGACCTTCAGCGCGTCGGCCTCGCCACGGTCGAGGATCTGCTGTACCGGTTTCCGATCCGTTACGAAGACCGCGGACAGTTCCGCGGCATTGCCGAGCTGAAACCGGGCGAGTCGGCGTCGCTGCTCGTCGACGTTCTGAGCTCCGGCGTACGCGCGACACGCCGGCCCGGATTCAAGATCTTCGAGATGATCGTGAAGGACCCGAGCGGCACGCTCCGGGTGTCGTACCTGAACCAGCCATTCCTCCGGGACGTGTTCAAACCGCGCCAGAAAGTCATCCTGTTCGGCACGCTGGAGCTGACCGGTGGCCGCGGCTACCAGCTCACCAACCCGCAGTACGAGATCGTCCGGCACGACGAGGACGACGGCGCCCCGGAAGAGGACGCGATCCACACCGGCCGGATTGTGCCCGTCTACGAGAAGACCGGCACGCTGACGACGAAGATGCAGCGCTCGATCGTGCATCACGCGCTCGAGCGGCTGCCGGCGGATCTTGCCGATCCGCTGCCTGAGGAGATCCGCCGGCGCCGCGCCCTGCCGCCGCTTGGCGACGCCATCGCGGCGGTGCATTTTCCAGCCGCCGGGACCGCGATCGACGAGCTGAACAGGTTCCGATCCCCGGCGCAGGTCCGGATGATCTTCGAGGAGTTCTTCCTGTTTCAGACCGGCCTGCTCCTGCGCAAGCGGCGCGCCGAAGCGGAGCTGAAGCCGAAGCCGGTCGTCATCACCGACGCGATCCGCGACGCCGCCCGCGCGCTGCTGCCGTTCAAGCTGACGGCGGGACAGCGCCAGGCCGTCAAGGAGATCGTGGAGGACATGCAGCGCCCGCAGCCGATGAACCGCCTCCTGCAGGGTGACGTCGGCTCCGGCAAGACGATCGTCGCCCTCACGGCGGCGCTTGTCGCGATGGAGAACGGCCTGCAGGTCGCCTTCATGGCGCCGACCGAGATCCTCGCCGACCAGCACTACATTACGATCCGCCGCCTGCTCGAATCGTCGCGCTTCCGGATCGCGCTGGTCACCGGCGCGACGCCCGCGCGCCAGCGCCGCGAGGCGCTCGCGGAGCTGGCGGGCGGATCGATCCACATGGCGATCGGCACGCATGCGCTCGTCGAGGAGGGCGTGGCGTTCCGCTCGCTCGGCCTGGCCATCATCGACGAGCAGCATCGGTTCGGCGTCCTGCCGCGCGCCGAGCTGCGCGCGAAGGGACTGCTCCCGGCCGTCCTCGTCATGACCGCCACGCCGATCCCGCGCACGCTCTCGCTGACGACGTACGGCGACCTCGACGTCTCGGTGATTCCCGACATGCCGCCCGGCCGCAAGCCGATCCAGACCACGGTCCGGCCCGAGACGCGGCGCGACGAGGTCTACACGTTCATTCGGCAAAAACTGGACGAAGGACGGCAGGCGTACGTCATCTATCCGCTCGTCGAGGAGTCGGAGAAGATTGACCTGCGCGCGGCCACGGCGATGGCCGATCATCTGGCGCAGGATGTCTTTCCCGAGTACAAGGTCGCGCTGCTGCACGGCCGCTTGAAGCAGGACGTCAAGGACCGCGTCATGCAGGCGTTCGCGCGCGGCGAGCAGGACCTCCTCGTCGCGACCACGGTGGTCGAGGTCGGCGTGGACGTGCCGAACGCGAGCGTCATGGTGGTCGAACATGCGGAGCGGTTCGGGCTGTCGCAGCTTCACCAGCTCCGCGGCCGTGTCGGACGCGGCGACGACCAGTCGCACTGCATCCTGTTATATCAGCCGCCGCTCACCGACCAGGGGCAGGCCCGCCTCAAGACGGTTGCAGCCACGACCGACGGCTTCGTGATCGCGGAGAAGGACCTCGAGCTGCGCGGCCCGGGCGACTTCTTCGGCACCCGCCAGTCGGGGATGCCAACGCTGCGAATGGGAGACCTCGTGCGGGATCATCAGCTGATGGAGGGAGCGCGGCGCGAGGCGACGGCCTGGCTCGATCGCGGCGACGAGGCGCGGGCGACGATCGATCTGGTCGGCGCCACCTGGGCGCGTCGCTTCGGGCTGGTGGGAGTGGGATGATCCGACCGGGCCTCCTTCCTCGTTCGTCGGGCCTTGTGCCTCGTGCTTCGGGCGGTGCCTCGCCGCGCGTGCCTCGGGGTGCCTGGTGCCTGGATGGAGGCACGAGGTACGACGCACGACCCGAGGCACGAGACACGAGGCACGGCCCGAGGCACGAAGCACGAGGCACGAGGCCCGACGGACGAGGAAGGAGACCCGGCTGAGATGCGAATCATCGCGGGCACGTTGAAGGGGCGGCGCCTCCAGGCGCCAGATTGGCCCGGGCTGCGGCCGACGTCCGACAAGGTGCGCGAGACGCTCTTCAACATCCTCGGCGCGTCGGTCGCGGAGGCGCGCGTGCTCGACGGCTACGCCGGCACGGGCGCCGTCGGCATCGAGGCGCTGAGTCGCGGCGCGCGCGCGGTAACGTTCGTCGAGCGCGACCGGCGCGCAGCGGCGCTCATCGAGCAGAACCTCCAGCGGTGCGGCGTCTCAAATGGGTATGTTATTATCCGCGCTGAGTTTACTGGCGACGCGCGAGCGCGCCTGCGGCAAGAAATAGACCAGGACGGCGCCG
>JBOGJB010000100.1:0-18795 GCA_050745085.1 Vicinamibacterales bacterium | reverse complement strand
TCGCCTGCGTCTCGATGCCGAGGGCAGGCTCGTGTACTTCGACGGAGTTCCGCGCCAGGTTCCGGACGAGGGGAAGCCCGGCCTCGCGCCAGGCGCTTCGGCCCCCGCGTCTGGGGACTCGTGGACGCTCCTCTTTCAGGAAGCCGGGCTCGATCAGACGACCTTCACGCCGACCCTCGAGTCCTGGACGCCGCCTCACTATGCCGACGCGCGTGCGGCGTGGACCGGCGCCATCGGTCCGCGGACCGAGATGGTCCGCGTCGAGGCGGCCAGCCATCGCGGTCGACCCGTCTACTTCGCTATTGTCGGACCGTGGACCAGGCCGACCAGACAGCAGCCGGCGCCCGGGGCCGATCGATGGCTCGGCTACGTGTCGCTCCTCCTGCTGTCGGGCAGCCTGATCGCGGCCGCGCTGATGGCGCGCCACAACCTGAAGGCGGGACGCGGCGATCGAAGCGGCGCGATTCGGCTCGCAGCGTTCCTGTTCGCGATCCAGACGACCGAGTTTCTTCTCAGCGCGCATCACATGGCACACCTCGGCGTCGAGTGGACCCAATTCTCCAGAGGGGCGAGCATCTCGTTCTTCATAGCGGGCATGATCTGGCTGCTCTACCTCGCGCTCGAGCCCGTAGCGCGACGGCTCTGGCCCAACCTGCTCATTGCGTGGAGCCGCCTGCTGACCGGCCGGCTGCGCGATCCGATGCTGGGCCGCGATCTGCTCATCGGCCTGGTCGCGGGGCTTGCCGTCGTGCTGATGCTGCGGCTGCAGTACTTCCTCCCGATGCTCATCGGACGCCCGCCAGCGGATCTCGACTCGGTCCGGCTCGATACGCTCGTCGGCCCGCGTCACGCGCTGAGTGGCGTCGTCACGCAGGTCGACGATGCCGTGCTGACGGCGTTGGTGATTCTGATGCTGCTCGTTGGATCACGGTTGGCGCTGCGGCGCGTCTGGCTCGCATTCGCGGCATCCACCGCGATCCTGAGTCTGCTGTTCTTGAGCGGCTTCTCGTCAATCGATCTGTTCGCCGTGACGGGCGCTCTGACCGGTGCCGGGCTGATGATGTTCGTGTTGCTGCGCTACGGCCTGCTGGCGGAGGCCGCGATGATCTTCGCGATGAATCTGTCCGCGTCGTATCCCTTCACGCTCACGCCGCGTGCGTGGTACTTCGACGCGGCGCTCGTCGGTTTCGTCACGTTCGCGGTGCTCATCTTCTGGGGTTTCCGGCTGTCGCAAGGACGCGCGCAGCCCGCATGAGGAGGTGTTCGTGTCTGTCTCTCGCCGTTCGTTTCTCTCGCTGCCGCTCGTCGCGGGCCTGACCGGACCGCGCGCGGCGGGCGTGGTCGTGGCCGCGCAGCCGGCAGCCGGCGGAATGCCGGCGCCGATTGCGGCACTGACGTCGATGAAGGACCGCCCGAAGCCGATCACCGCGGACGAGCGCCGTGCGCGCATCGAGAAGGCACGTCGGTTGATGGCTGCAGAGAACATCGACGCGCTGATGCTGTGCTCCGGGACGTCGCTCCGTTACTTCACCAACATGCGCTGGAGCGGCGCCGAGCGGCTCTTCGCGTTCGTCCTTCCCCAGACGGGAGACCCGTTCGTCGTGTGCCCCGCTTTCGAGGAAGACCGCGCGCGAGAGCAGATCGCGCTCGGGCCGTTCGGCGGCCCGAAGGCGGACGTCCGCACCTGGCAGGAGCACGAGAGCCCGTACGAGCGCGTCGCACAGGGGCTGCGCGACCGTGGCGTCGCGTCCGGACGGCTCGGCGTCGAAGAGACGACGACGTTCGTGTTCAGCGACGGAGTAGCGCAGGCGGCGCCGGCCGTGAAGGTCGTCAGCGGCACGCCGATCACTGCCGGCTGCCGCATGACGAAGGACGCGCACGAGCTGGCGCTGATGCGCCTCGCGTCCGAGGTCACGTGGAAAGCCTACAAGGCGGCGTACGACTCGCTGAAGGAAGGGATGACGCAGGACGACTTCGCGCGCCTGGTCGCGGCAGCGCACACGAAGCTCGGCTTCAACGGCGGCGCCGGGGTGCAGGTCGGGCCGTACTCGGCGCTCCCCCACGGCTCGATCCAGCCGCAGGTGATCACGGAAGGCACGATCCTGCTCATCGACGGCGGCTGCAGCGTCGAGGGCTACGCGTCCGACCTCTCGCGGACGTTCGTCCTCGGCAAGCCGACCGACAAGATGAGGCGCGTCTTCGGGATCGAGCGCAAGGCGCAGGACGCGGCGCTCGCCGCCGCGAAGCCTGGCGTCCCGTGCGAGGCGGTGGACGCCGCCGCGCGCAAGGTGATCGAGGACGCCGGCTTCGGCCCCGGCTACACCTATTTCACGCACCGCGTCGGCCACGGCATGGGCATGGACGGCCACGAGTGGCCGTACCTCGTGAAGGGCAACACGCTCCCGCTCGCGCCCGGCATGACCTTCAGCGACGAGCCGGGCATCTACATCCGCGGCGAGTTCGGCGTGCGGCTCGAGGACGACATGGTCATCACCGAGACGGGCGCCGAGCTGTTCACGCCGCAGAGCGAGTCGCTCGAGAAGCCGTTCTGAGAGCGAGCCTGTGATCCGCAAGGCGTTTCGGATGTCGCTCCACCCTGGTCAGGAGGCTGAGTACGAGCGGCGCCACCGCCCGATCTGGAAGGAACTCGAGGACACGCTGATCGAGCACGGCGTTCGGACGTACTCGATCTTCATGGATCCGCAGACGAACGATCTCTTTGGCTACGTCGAGCTGGAGAGCGAAGCGCGGTGGGCGGCGCTCGCGAAGACCGACGTGTGCCGCCGCTGGTGGCGCCACATGCGCGAGATCATGCCGGCCAACCCCGATGACAGCCCGGTGTCGCGCGAGCTTCGCGAAGTCTTCCACATCCAGGCTCGTTGATGGCGGCGCGAGCGTTTCACGCGGCCGTCGATCTCGGCGCGGGCAGCGGTCGCGTGTTCGTCGGCGACGTCGGCCCGGCTGCAGCGCGGCTCGAGGAAGCGCATCGCTTTCATTACCCTCCCCGGCCGCTCGACGGTCATCTGCGCTGGGACATCGCACAGCTCTTCGACGGATTGCGCAACGGCTTGCGCCTCGCGGCTGATGCGGCGCACGCGGCCGGCGGCGAGCTGGTGGCGGCCGGCGTGGACGCCTGGGGCGTAGACTACGGGTTGATCGACGCCGACGGTCTGCTCGTGGAAGACCCGGTCTGCTACCGCGACGAGCGGACATCAGGCCTCATGGATTACGTATTCGCTCGCGTGCCGCGCGAAGCGATCTTCCAGGCGACCGGCATCCAGTTCCTCCAGTTCAACACACTGTTTCAGCTCGCCGCTCACGCGCGCGAGGGACTGCCTCCACGCGTCTCGCGGCTGCTGCTGATGCCCGATCTCTGCCATCACCTGCTCTGCGGATCGCTGACGTGCGAGCGGACGAACGCGTCGACGACGCAGCTGCTCAACGCGCGGACGGGCGAGTGGGACGGCGAGCTCCTGTCGCGGGCCGGCTGGCCGCGCGCCCTGATGCCCGATCTGGTCGACGCGGGAACCGATCTCGGCGAGCTCGCGCCGGAGCCGCGTCGCGCCTTCGGCCTGCCGTCGCTCCGCATCGTCGCGCCCGCGACGCACGACACCGCCAGCGCCGTCGTCGGGACGCCGCTCGAGCCCGGCTGGGCCTACATCTCGTCCGGCACCTGGTCGCTCGTCGGCGTCGAGCGTGATGCGCCGCTCGTCGGCGAGGACGTCCTTCGCGCCAACTTCACGAACGAGCGAGGCGCCGGCGGCACCATCCGGTTGCTGAAGAACGTGATGGGGCTGTGGGTCCTCGAGTCCTGCCGCCGTGAATGGCGCGCGGCAGGCCTGGACGACGACCTCCCGCGGCTGCTGGCGCGCGTGACCGCCACGCCGGGGGTCGCCCCCCTGATCGACCCCGACGCGCCGCGCTTCTTCAATCCGCCGAGCATGCTCGAGGAGTTGCGGGCGGCGCTCGCGCAGAACGGCCACCGCGCGCCAGACGACCCTGTCTTCCTGACGAAGGTCATCCTCGATTCGCTCGCCGCGCGATACGCGTCGGTCGTTCAGACCATCGAAAAGCTGACCGGCACACGCATCCCAGGCGTGCACGTCGTCGGCGGCGGATCGCAGAACGACTATCTCAATCAGGCGACCGCCAACGCCACCGGGCGGCCGGTGGTCGCAGGTCCGGTCGAAGCGGCGGCGCTGGGCAATCTGCTGATGCAATCGCTCGCGTACGGGAAGATCTCGTCGATCGCGGAAGGGCGGCGGGTGATCGCGACCAGTCTGGCGCTGCGACGGTTTGAGCCCTCCAGGTAAACGGAGATGGCGGAGAGAGCGGAGTTGCCCCCGTGCGCTCCGTTCCCGAGTGTCGTCACAGCAGCGTAATGCTCAACCGCGTCACCGACGCCGGCGGGAACCGGTGGGTCAAGACCCCTCCCCGCACTGGCTCAACTTTGCCCTCCCGTGGCTGGACCTCCCGTGGGCGCTCGAACGTGTTGTGCGCGTGGATGTCCGGCGCCGCGATCGTCATCGCGCGCGCGGCGGAGGGCGACGCGCCGCGGATCGCGATCTCCGCCTCGCGCGCTTCGCTCACGTGCGGGTTGACGACGGTCAGCGTCAGCGTCCTGTCTTTGATCGACGCCGAGCCGGCCAGACCCCAGAGCGACCCCTTCTCCTTGACGCGGTCGTACGCGATTCGCGGCGCCGAGAACTCGGCCCGCACCGAGCGACCGCCGACGTGCGCGCCGTAGATCTCGAACACGTGGAAGACGGGCGTGGCGGTGAAGCGGTCCTCGTCCGCGAGGAACAGGGACTGCAGACAGTTCACGAGCTGCGCGACGTTGGCCATCACGACCTTGTCGGCGTGCCGCTGGAACGTGTCGAGCGTGAGAGCCGACACGAGCGCGTCCCGCATCGTGGACTGTTGGCCGAAGAGGTGCGCCGGATCGACTTCGGTACCGGGCTTGAACCACGCGCCCCACTCGTCCACGACGAGCTTCACGCGGCGACGGCGGTCGATCTCCCCCATCACGCCCCAGTGACTCGAGATGAGCCCATCCATCTTGTCGGCTTCGAACAGGAGCTCGTACCACTCGTCGTTCGTGAACTGAACCGCGTCCCCCTTCCCCGCGAACCAGTCGGTCGTAGCGCCGCGGCTCGTGTTCCACGAATAGTGATGCAGCGCCCAGCCCCACATGCCGCCGAGCGCGCCTTCCCCCTTCTCGGTCAGCTTCGTCAGGAAGCGGCGCGTCCAGCCGAGGTCGCCGCTGTTCGGTCCCGAGCCGATGAACGCCAGGTTGACGCCGTAACGCGGCACCCACGCGGTGAACCGCCGGTACTCGGTGGCGTACTCCTCCGGCGTGAAGTTGCCGCCGCACCCCCACGATTCGTTGCCGACGCCCCAGAAGCGGACCCTGAACGGATCGCGATCGCCGCCGGCCGCGCGCAGATCGGCGAGCGTGGAGCTGCCCGCCGGGCTGTTGCAGTACTCGACCCACTGATAGAAGTCTATCGGGGGCAGGCTTCGAAGGTTCGCCGCGAGGTACGGCTCGCCGCGGGCGAGCCGGCAGAGCCGGATGAAGTCGTTCGTCCCGAAGTGGTTCGGGTCGTACTTGCCAGGGCCGTCCGGCAGCTTCGTCATGTCGTTCGCCCAGAAGTTGGTCCGCGTCGGCCGCGACGCGCGTGGACCGACGCCGTCGCGCCAGTCGTAGCTGTCCGCGAAACAGCCGCCGGGCCAGCGGATCGGACCGGCCGGCAGGCGGCGCATGTGATCGATGAGCGCCTGCCTGATCCCGCCGGTGTTCGCGATCGACGATTCTTCCCCGACCCAGATGCCGTCGTAGACGACGCCACCGAGATGCTCGACGAAGTGGCCGTAGAGGTCGGCGGTGATCTCGCCGATCGGCTCGTTGAGGAGGACTTCGACCCGCGCGTCAGCCGCGCGAGGGGCGCGGGGCGCCAGCGCGGCAAGCGTTCCAGCCAGACTCAACTCGAAGAACTCACGCCGCTTCATCTGCGTCCATCTGCGTCTATCTGCGTTAATCTGCGGCTACGATCCCCACTCCCGGCTTGACCGCAGCCGGACGCTCTTCTGCCTTCCGCCGCCGGTACTGACTCGATCGATACAGCGCGACCGGGTCGATCGCGCCGCCGCTCCGGAGCCGCGCCATCGCCAGAATCGCCGAGACGTCGGTCGTAAACGCCTGCTTCAGCGTCTGCAGCGCCATCAGTGCGTCGTTTGTTTCCTGGCAATGCGCCAGCGCCTCGCGATCGACGAGCAGCGCCTGGACGTACGCCCGCACCAGCTCGATCGCGCTCGTCATGAGGGATTCGATCGGGTCGGTCACGTTGTGCGACTGATCGAGCATGTAGGCCGGGTTGAAGCCCGGGACGCCTTCGATCGCCGCATCCACCAGCTCGTTGAAGATTAGAAACAGCTGGAACGGCTTGATCGACCCTGCGTCGAGGTCGTCGTCTCCGTATTTGCTGTCGTTGAAGTGAAACCCGCCGAGCTTGCCGAGCTGGACGAGACGCGCCACGATCTGCTCGATGTTGACGTTCGGCGCGTGGTGCCCGAGATCCACGAGCGAGAACGCGCGATCGCCGAGCGCCTTCACGCAGACGTAACTCGTGCCCCAGTCGTTCAGCACGGTCGAATAGAACGCCGGCTCGTAGAACTTGTGCTCGATGAACAACCGACAGGATGCGGGGAGAGCTTCGTAAATCTGTTGCAGGCTCTCGAGGTAGCGGTCGAGCGCCTTCCGCGGGTGCACCTGGCCCGGGAAGTTGCCGCCGTCGCCGATCCACACCGTGTGTGCACTCGACCCGAGCGCCTGTCCCAGCTCCAGGCACTCGCGGTTGTGATCGACCGCCTGCCGCCGCACGGCGGCGTCAGTGTGGCTCAGGCTCCCGAACCTGTACGAACGGGACTGCCCAGGCTGGTCCTGGAAGGTGTTCGAGTTCGTCGAGTCGACGCGCAGCCCGCGCGCCTTGAGGAACGCTGCCAGCTCCGCCGGGCGATCTGGCCGGTCCCACGGAATGTGCAGCGAGACGCCCGGCGTGACCCGCACCAAGCGGAAGATCGTGTGGCAGTCCTCGATCTTCTCGAAGACGTTGCGCGGCTCGCCGGGCCCGGTGAAGCGCGCGAAGCGGGTGCCCCCCGTGCCGACGGCCCACGACGGCACCGCCACGCGGAACGCCATCGCATGCGTGACGATCTCCTCGACCGCGATGCCGCGGCGCGCGAGCTGCGACCCGAGATGGTCGTAATCCTCCGTCAGCGTCGCCGTCAGCGCACGGTTCGCGTCGTTTATCTGCGCGTCAGTCAGCTCGAAGCCCACAGGGTCCTCACCGGGTGAAGGCAGCCAGGTTGCCCGCGTCCGCCACGTCCTCCGGATATACGCTGCGTTTCAGCAGGCTCCGCTGTCGATAGAACTCCCCGACCTGCTCCTCATCGATCTTGTGTCGTCGAATCGGTGGTCACGATTGAGTCTGCTATGCTACGCGAACTTTGACCGACGTCGTCAACGAGTACGAGCGCGACCCTGTCCCCGAGGCGGCGCGCCTGGGGCTCGGCAGCTTCGTCGGCCAGTACGCCGGGGAGCACACCGCCGGGACCGAGCTCATGATCGGCCCACTATTCGTAGCCTCCGGCGTCAGCGCCTTCGACCTCATCGCCGGCCTGCTCGTAGGCAATCTGCTCGCGGTCCTGAGCTGGACCTTCATGACGGCGCCGATCGCCACGCGCGCGCGCCTGACTCTCTACTATCAGCTCGAGAAGATTTGCGGCAGGAAGCTCGTCACGCTGTACAACGTCGCCAACGGCCTCATGTTCTGCTTTCTGGCCGGCGCGATGGTCACGGTGGCCGCGACCGCGCTCGGCGTCTGGTTCGGCTTCGCGATGCCGGAGTTGCGTGACCGTTACCCCAACGGCGTGGGCTGGGTCATCGCGACGGGCGCGTGCGGCATCGCGATGACGCTCGTCGCGGCCTACGGCTACGCCTTCGTCGCCCGCGTCGCGAACGTCGCCGCCCCGTGGATGGTTCTCGTCTTCATCGCCTTCGGCCTCGTGGGCCTGCGTCAGCTCGGCGTCACATCGATCGACGGCCTCTGGACAAACGCGCGCGATGTCATCTGGACCGGCGGCGATCCGCTCCCCGGGCAGGTGAAGTTCACCTTCTGGCACACGATGTTCTTCGCCTGGTTCTGCAACATGGCGATGCACATCGGCATGGCAGACCTGAGCGTCTTCCGGTACGCGAAGCGATCCTGGTACGGCCTCTCGACCGCCTCGGGCATGTATCTGGGTCACTTCATCGCGTGGATCGCCGCCTCGATTCTGTACGTCGTGCAGCTCAGGACCGATCCGGGCAACACGGCCGTTCTGCCAGGCCCGCTCGCGTATCGCGCCTGCGGTATCGCGGGTCTCATCTTCGTCCTCGTGGCGTGCTGGACGACGGCGAACCCGACGATCTACCGGGCAGGATTGGCGTTTCAGGCGATCGCGCCGCGCTCGTCGCGCTACACCGTCACGCTGGCGACCGGGCTCCTCGCGACCATCGCGGGTACGTTCCCGGCGATCGCGATGAAGCTGCTCGCCTTCGTCGCGCTCTACGGGATGCTCCTGATGCCCATGGGAGCAATCGTCTTCATCGACTTCTGGCTCAGCCGGCGCTTCGGCTTCACGTCGAACTACGCCGAGCGCGCGGGCCTCGGCGTCAACTGGGCGGCGGCGCTCACGTGGCTGGCGACGCTCGCCGGCTGCGTCGCGCTCGTGAGGCTGGCCGGCGTGCAGATCTACTTCGTCAGCCTGCCGGGCTGGTTTCTGGCGGCGCTCCTCTACGTCAGCCTGAGTCGAGTAATGCAGCGCCCGGTGGTCGCACCGGTCCAAGCGACCGCGTGACATCGATCATGAGCCGCATCGCACTCGTCGTATCGCTGGTTGCGCTCGGCGGAACGATCCTGCCGTCAGTCCTCTTCATGCTCGACCGCATGGAGCTGCCACAGGTCCACTTCTGGATGCTCGTCGCGACCGTCGCCTGGTACATTACCGCACCGCTCTGGATGGATCGCCCAGAGGCGTGAGCGTCACGGGACCCAGAAGGCCGGAGTCCAACGGCTCCCACTTCGCGGCGCTAAACAACCCGTCAGCGCCGCGATTCTCCGGGAAGCGAGCGGGAAAGTTGATGTTGTAGAACTTTTTCCAGCGAACGCCCGCCTTGTCCAGCGCCGCAATCCGATTGGCCATCAGATTGGTGACATGGACCTCGAGCGCGTTGGCCGCGGAGAGCTGCGCCGGATCGATCGTGACGCGGAACGAGGGTCCGATCAGCGTTCCGAGGGCGCGCCCGTTCAGGCGCACGCGGGCGCTCTCGTGTACGCGGCCGAGATCGAGCTGCCATGCCGTCGCCTCGACGGCCGGACGCGGGAACGCCGCGGCGTAGACCGCTGTGCCCGAGAACCGCTTCACCTCTTCGCCTGGAAATCCGGTCCAGGACCCGAGCCGGTCGATGGTCCGCGCGGGGGGAAGCTCGGGACCACCAGCGACGAACTGCAGGTCCCACGGCCCCTTGACCTCAATCGGGGGCCCGGCCGGCTCGAACGCCGGATAGTCCTCACCAACGCGCGTGGCGGTCGTCTGCGCCACGATGGACTCGCCCCCGGCCAGCGCCAGATAGATCTCGAGGGTGCCGGCCGATGATCGCCGGACGCGGGCATCACCGTGCCGGCCGCTCATGGGATCGAAGAGCACCGCCGCAGGTGCGCGATCGTCGAAGGGGATCCAGCCGCGCATCTCGCGATCGCCGCTGTTGACGATGAAGTAGGAGCGGCCGCTCGAGTACCGCCGGCGTGCGAACTCCAGCCCTCGATCAACGAGCGTCTCGCGCGACACGCCGGCGCGGTCGAGAAGGCGCTCGAGGTCGTTGCCGTGAAGGATGATGCCTCGCCCCAGGCGTACCGCGCTCACGCCGCACTCGTCGGGCGGCCCGGCGTGAACCTTGCTGCTCAGCCGTCTAAAACGGGCGCGCCGGCGATCGAGATCCACGAAGCCCGCGACGTCATCAGGCAGTCCTTTGAACGCGACGACCGTCGCGCCGTCGCGCGCGAGCGCGAGGACCTTCTCGAACGTCTCGAGCGGGACGAGTCGGCTCGACGGCAGGATGACGGTCCCGTACATCCCGCCGCCGCCCGTCGTTAGCCGCGAGCCCGCGACACGCGTCGCGGCGAGCTGCCGATCGGAGATGTAGTCATAGGTGTAGCCGCGTCGCTGCAGCGTGACACCGGCCTCCTCGAATGGCGTCCCCGTATTGGGCACATCGGCGCCGCCGAAGTGCGTCAACCGGCCGGAGGCTTGCCCCCCGAGCGAGTCGTAGAACGGGTAGTACAGCAACACGTCCTGATCGGGCTCCCCCGCCTGCATGAATGACTGCACGCGCGTGACGTACGTGTTGAGCGTCCCGAGGTCCTCCCACCACGGGTTACGCGGGTTGAACTCGACCGACGCGTAGAACTGCCATCCAGGCCACGGCTCCGTTGGCGGCGAATAGGCCGTGCCGTGATAGACGATGTGGTTGACGCCGGCGACAACGAAGCGATTGGCGGCCGCCCGGACGTCGGCGAGCGTCGATCGGAAGTGCTCGCCCAGCCACGTGGCGGCCTCGGCCGACACGAGCCGGCGCCCCGCGACGTGCGCCGCTGAGGTCGCCCACTTGAATCGCGGAATCTCGGTGCCCTCCGTTTCCGGAATATCGCTGGCTGCGTAGAGGTCGAGCAAGTTGGCGGGTGAGCCATGCGCCTGGTTGCGCACGATCCGGCCGAGGCCCCGCGCCCACGCGCTCCACTCGGCCGTGAACGTGTCGAGCAGCAACTCCGAGAGCGTCTGCTGGTAGTCAGCGAGGACGCGATTGTCGCGGCCGTCGCGCTCCAGCTCGACGAGCGCGGGCAACTGCTTGCGCAGATCGTACCCGCGCCGCCGCTGGAACTCATCGAAGAGCGCCGGCGTCCCGTCCGCCTGACCGGTCGCGTCGTCCACCTCGTACGAGTCGTTGAAGAAGGCGCGGAGATCGCCGAGGTCCGTGCCTCTGAAGACGCGGTCGAACCTGCCGAGGTAGCGGCGGATGGCGTCGCGCGAGAAGTGATCGATCACGTTGCCTTCGCCGCCCGGCGCCGCGCGCTCGACGAGCTTGCCGTGCCAGCCGAGAAACACGCCGTAGAGCGTCCAGGCCCCCGGCGGCGCGATCCAGTCGAGCGTCCCCGCCTCGTTCACGCGCGCGGTCAGATCGACCCTCGCGCCGCTGCGCGAGTACGCGACGAGCGCGGCGAGCGGCGCCGGTTTCGGATACCGGATCTGCTCGAGCGCAAGCGCCTGTAGATTCTCGTTCGCCTCGACCGGCTCTTTGAGATCGCCGATCTGGATAGCGCGGGCGCCCGAGTGTCCAATGGCGCGCACGAGCGGCGCCTGCTGCAGACGAACCGGGTCGGGCAGCCTCTGACCTCCTTCGAGCGTCCACGTTCGGAAGATCAGCGCGCGGCAGGCGTCGCGCTCTCCAACCGACGGTCCGCCGAACGGCCAGCCGGTCCCCGTTGCCATGTCCACGCCGAGGCCGAGGCGTCGCGATTCGCGGAGCGTGTGTTGGAAGAGACGCACCCAGCGATCCGAGAGATACGGCACAAAACGGGATTCGGCGCCGGCCGCACCGTAGATCGGCGTGACCTCGACGCCGCCGAGCCCGGCGGCGCGGAGCGACTCGAGCTCAGCGGTCAGCCCAGGCTCGTCGACCGCGCTCCCGAGCCACCACCATCGCGTCCACGGTCGGGTTTCCTGTGTGACGGGCGGCCAGTCCGGGGTCTGGGCGACGCACAACGTCGCCGCGAGCGCCACGCCCGCGCAGGCGAGCCCAATGCGCTTTGACTGCATTCGCGACATTCTAGCCGCCCGGATTTGTTTCCGAGCCGTCCGATCGTTTACGCTCGCGCATCATGTCCAGTCCCGCTGCCGATCGGACACCCTCCGGCGAGATCGTGGACCGCGGAGGGATCGCCGGCCACCCACGCGGTCTCACCACGTTGTTCTTCACCGAGATGTGGGAGCGCTTCAGCTACTACGGGATGCGCGCGCTCCTCATTCTCTTCATGACGGCGAGCGTCGCCGAGGGCGGGCTCGGCCTCGACACGACCCGCGCGGCGGCTGTCTACGGTCTGTACACCGCGGCCGTCTACTTCACCGCGATTCCGGGCGGGTGGATTGCCGACCGGCTGCTCGGCCAGCGTCAAGCCGTGTTCATCGGCGGCATTCTGATCGCGCTCGGCCATTTCAGCCTCGCGCTGAACGTGATGCCGCTGTTCTACGCGGGCCTCGTCCTGATCGTGCTCGGCACCGGGCTGCTCAAGCCGAACATCAGCTCGATCGTGGGTCAGCTCTACGCGCCCGACGACCGCCGGCGCGACGCAGGCTTCTCCATCTTCTACATGGGGATCAACCTCGGCGGCTTCATCGCACCGCTCGTCTGCGGGTATCTCGGCCAGCGGATCGGATGGCACTGGGGCTTCGGCGCGGCCGGCGTCGGCATGACGCTCGGCCTCATCCAGTACGTCGCGGGGGGCGCGCGGCTCGGCAAGGCCGGACTCCTCCAACACAAACCGGCGCGCGCGGGATGGCTCTGGACCGGCGTCGCGGCCGCCAGCCTCCTCGTGGTCGCCGTCTTCTACGCCCTCTGGCCCTACCGCGAGCTGGTGCTCGTCGCCGGCACGGTCGTGGTCTTCCTATGGCTGCTCGGACAGGCGCAGTCGGGGGTCGAAAGACGCCGGACGCTGGCGATCATCGTGCTCTTCGTGTTCTCGACGTTGTTCTGGGCCGGCTTCGAGCAGGCGGGATCGAGCCTGAACCTGTTCGCCGATCGCGCGACGCGCACGTCGATCGTCGGCTGGAGCTTTCCCTCGAGCTGGTTCCAGTCGGTCAACTCGTTGTTCATCGTGACGCTCGCGCCGGCCTTCGCCTGGTTGTGGATCCGGCTCGGCAGCCGAGAGCCGTCCAGCCCCGCGAAATTCGCACTGGGACTGGCCTTCGTGAGCCTCGGCTTCCTCGTCGTGGCGGCGGGCGCGTGGCTCTCGCAGCAGACCGGCGGCGCCCGCGTCAGCCCGATGTGGCTGGTTGTGGTCTATCTGTTCTTCACGATCGGAGAGCTATGCCTGTCGCCGGTCGGGCTGAGCACGGTGACGAAGCTGGCGCCGGCGCGGCTCGTCGGATCGATGATGGGCGTCTGGTTCCTGTCGATCTCGCTCGGGAACTTCATCGGCGGACGCGTCGCGGGATTCTTCGAGACGTTCCCGCTGCCACGGCTCTTCGGCGCGGTCTGCCTGACGACGGCGGCGTCAGCGCTGGCGCTGACGCTCTTGGTCCGGCCGATCCGCAACCTCATGGGCGGCGTGCACTAGCCGGTCAGCCACTGAGCGTCGATCCTTCCAGATGGAAGAGAAGCGATACTGGCCCGACCCGACCTCGAGCACCACGTCATCGTTTTCCTGCCGCGCAGCGTAAACCTCCGTCGCGCGTTCCAGCGGCTGACCGCCCTCGGTCACGGCCGCCAGCCTCGCGCGCGGCAGGCGAACGGCCGCGCGCGTGTTGGGCGGCACCTGCACGGTCAGCTCGAACCGCTCTCCTGCGAGCGTCCACGAAGACGCGACGCGTCCGTACGGGGTGTCGTGGCTGGCGCTGACCTTCGTCGACTTGCCTCCGGGACGCGGCTGAATCAGGACGTGGCGATAGCCGGGCGCCGCGTCGTCTATCTCGATGCCGGCCATCACCCGATACATCCAGTCCCCCACCGCGCCGTAGGCATAGTGGTTGAACGAGTTCATCCCCTGATCCTGGAACGATCCGTCCGGCTTGATGCCGTCCCAGCGCTCCCAGATCGTCGTCGCGCCCTTGGTGATCGGATAGAGCCAGGACGGATACTGCTCGCGCTCGAGCAGCAGGTACGCCTCGTCCAGGTAGCCGTACTGGGCGAGCACGTGAAGCAGGTACGGCGTGCCGAGGAATCCGGTCGTGAGATGTTTGCGCTCGCGCACGTCTCGCACGAGGTGTCCGGCGGCCGCCGCCCGGATCGCCTCCGGCAGCAGGTCGAACTGCAGCGCGAGCACGTACGCGGTTTGTGTCCCCTCACCCACGCGAGCGGCCGGCGTCACGAACTCCCGAACGAACGCCTCCTTGATCCTTTCGAACTGCTCCCGGTATCGCGCTGCATCATCTCCCTTGCCGAGCACTCGCGCGATCCGTCCGAGCAGGTCGGTGGAGTGCGCGAAGAATGCCGTGGCAATCAGATCCTTGCCGGTCGTGGCGCCGGGATAGTCGGGCCGCGTCGTCGCAAACGACAACCAGTCCCCGAAATGGAAGTCACCGGACCAGATGTCGTCCTCACCCGCGCGCAGCCGCATGTAGTCGACCCATCGCGTCATGCTCGCGTACTGCTCTTGCAGCACGCGGGTGTCGCCGTAGGTCAGATACACGGTCCACGGGATGATGACCGCAGCGTCCGCCCAGCCCGCGGCGCCCGCCTGCATCCAGCCTGCCTTCGCGGCCGAGGCCGCTTCGGCGGGCAGCGTCAGGACATCCGGGATGACGTGTGGCACGGCGCCGTTCTTGTACTGATCGGCCTCGAGGTCCTTCAGCCACTTCGTGAAGAAGCCCGCGACGTCCATGTTGAACGCGGCCGTCCGCGCGAACGCCTGCGCATCGCCCGTCCAGCCAAGCCGCTCGTCCCGCTGCGGGCAGTCGGTCGGGACGTCGAGGAAGTTGCCCTTCTGTCCCCAAACGATGTTGTGCTGCAGCTGATTGAGGATCGCGTGCGAGGCGGAGAACTCGCCGCTGCGCGTGATGGCGGAGTGGACGACGATGCCCGTGAGGCTGTCGGGCGTCAGCTCGCCTGGATACCCGTCGACGGCGACGTAGCGGAAACCCTGAAAGGTGAAGCGCGGCTCGTAGGTCTCGACCCCGCCGCCGTTGAGCGTGTACTTGATCGTCTGCGCCGCCGCGCGCAGGTTCCGGGTGTAGAAGTTCCCGTCCTTGTCGAGCACCTCGGCGTGCCGGAGCGTGACGACCGTGCCGGATAGCCCCCGCACGCGCAGCCGCACCCAGCCGACCATGTTCTGCCCCATGTCGACGACCTGCTGCCCTGCCGGCGTCCGCAGGATCGCCCGGGGCCTGAGCTCGTCGGTCCGCTTGATCGGCGGCCCCGCGGGCGCGATCAACACGTCCTTGGAATGCTGAACGGTGCGAGCGGGCGACCAGTCGCGATCGTCGAACGCGGCGTCCGTCCAGCCGCTCCTCTCGAGACGCGCGTCGTACGTTTCGCCGTGGTAGATCTCCGACATGACGATCGGCCCGCTGGACGCTTTCCACTTGCCGTCGCTCCCGATCGTCTCGCGGCTGCCGTCCGCATACGTCACGTCGATCTGCAGCAGCAGCGCCAGGCGGTCGCCGTAGACGTTGCGCCGCTTGCTGAAGCCGATGTTCCCGCGATACCAGCCGTTTCCCAGCAGGACGCCGGCCGCGTTGTCGCCGCGCCGCAGCAGACCGGTCACGTCGTAGATCTGATACTGCAGGCGGGTCGCGTAGCTCGTCCACCCCGGCGTCAACACCTCGTCACCGACGCGCCGGCCGTTGAGGTGCAGCTCGTACACGCCGTGGCTCGTCACGTACGCGCGCGCCGACTGCACCGCCTGCGTCAATCGGAACACACGGCGCAGCAGCGGCACGGGCGGCGACGTCGTGACGTCTTCCTGCAAGCCCGGTTCGATCCAGCTCGCGCGCCAGTCAGCCGGCGAGAGCAGTCCCATCTCCCACCACGCCGGCCCGCTCCAGCCGGATGACCGTCCCCGGTCGTCCCAGACCTGAACCTGCCACATGTATCGCTGCCCGGACGCGAGCGGCGTCCCCTCGTACGCGCGGTGGATCGATTCGGCGGAGGCCACGCGGCCGGAGTCCCAGAGCAGGCTGCCCGCAGTCGCGGCCGCGTCATCCCGGGGCCGTTTCGACGAAGCTCGCGCGACGCGAATCTGGTAGGCCGTCTGACGGACGTTGCGGTCGCCCACCGGCGCCACGATCTTCCAGCTGAGACGCGGCGCGCGGCTGTCGATGCCGAGCGGGTTCTCCTTGTATTCCGTGCGGAGCCCTTCGAGCCTCAGCGCCGGCGCGGACGCCTGTGTTCGCGCCGCGGGCTGAACGGCTCCATGAGGGGTTTCGACTGCGAGAAATACGGCAGCGCCGACGAGAAGGCTGCGCAAAGTTGAGCTGAAGAACTTCTGGAACCCTAGTATTTAACGCAGGTCACGAGCGACCAGATCTTCGGGATGTTGACCTTCTCGATCGACACCGGCTTCAAATCCGCCTGCGCGAGAAAGGCCGGCAGGTCGAGGTCCGACTTGAAACCGATGTGAATCGTGAGCGGCGAGATCAGCCGCTCGATCCGCGAGAGCACGGCATTCGGGCTGAGGAAGTGATTGAGGAACACGATGCGCCCGCCGCGGCGGCAGACGCGCCGCATCTCCTGCGCCACCTTGACCGGATCCGGAACGACGCTGATCAAGTACGGCGCGTAGACGATGTCGAAGCTGTCGTCCGGGAACTTGAGATCGGCGGCGTCCATCTGGAGGAGCCGGACGCCGCGGATGCTCTCGCGCGCAACACGGTCGCGCGCCTTCTCGAGCATCGACGCCGAGAAGTCGATACCGGTCACGCGGCAGTCCTTCGGGTACAGCGACAGGTTGATGCCGGTGCCCACGCCAACCTCGACCACACGCTCTTCGGGCTGCAGTCCCATCCTCTGGATCGCCTGCACGCGTCCCGGGTGAAGCGTGGGACCGAACACGAGGTCGTAGACCTTCGCGAGCTTGTCGTACACGCCCTCGACGAAATCGTTCTCGACCTCTGCAACCGACAGCGCCCGGGTGGCCGCGTCAGAGGCCGCGAGATAGTCCTCTCGATCGTCAAGTTTCAATAAGGACATAGGTTCGGGACTATATCACGAGCCTAGGTTCTCGGGGTTCTCGAGGTTCTCGGGGTTCCCGGGGTTCAAGAAGCGCAGACCTCGAGGACTCCGAGCACGGCCGGAAGCGGGTCGGCGGTGGTCGTGGCGGTCGTGATCTGCAGTCCCTGAACGACGCCGCGGAGCGCCGACGCGATCTCGCGCGCCATGGCGAGCCCTTCCGCTGGGGCGCGCCCGGCGGCCTCGGCCCGGCGCATACGGTCAAGGAGCGCATCCGGGACGTGGACCCCCGGCACCTCGTTCGCGAGGAACTCGGCGTGCCGGACGCTTTCGAACGGTGCGAGGCCGGCCACGATCGGGATCCGCACGTGCTCGATGCGCTTCAGCACGCGCTCGAACGCCCCCACGTCATAGATGGGCTGAGTCACGGCATACTCGGCCCCCGCCTCGACCTTGTACTCGAAGCGCCGGATCTCCTCGTCCAGGTTCGGCGCCGCCGGGTTGAGCGCCACGCCGATGTGAAACGCCGTCGCCGCGCCGATCGGCTGGCCGCCGATGTCCAGGCCCCGGTTGAGGCGCGAGACGACGTTGGTCAGCCCGATCGAGTCGACGTCGAAGACGGCGGTCGCGTCCGGGTAATCGCCCGCCTTCGGCGGGTCGCCAGTGATGATGAGCAGGTTGCGGACCCCCATCGCGTGCGCACCGAGCAGGTCCGACTGCATGCTGAGCAGGTTCCGGTCGCGGCAGGCGTAGTGCAGGATCGGCTCGAGCCCGGTCTGCTGCTGGACGAGCACCGCCATCGCCAGCGCGCTCATCCGCGCGCTCGCGCGCGGGCCGTCCGGCACGTTGACGATGTCCACGCCGTGGATCTTCAGGGCGCGCGCCTGCTCGACGAGCGCATCGGTCCGGTGCCCGCGCGGCGGCAGCAGCTCGACAGAGACGACGAAGGTCCGGCGCGCGATCGCGTTCGCCATCCGCGACTTCGCGTCGCGATCCACCGGCTGGGCCTCCCGCGTCGGAAACACAACGGCCCCGGATCCGCGGTGATCCGTGGTGACCCGTGGCTGACCGTGATCCGCGGTGATTCGTGGCTGTGGCGGAGCAAGCGCCTTGACCGCGGCCTTGATCTGCCGGATGTGATCCGGCGTCGTCCCGCAGCAGCCGCCGACGATCTTCACGCCGTTGAGGATGAAGCGCCGCGCGTAGGACGCCATGTACTCGGGGGAACACAGATAGATATTGCGCCCCTCGATGTCGCGCGGCTTGCCGGCGTTGGGCTGCGCAGACAGCCGCGTGTTGGTGGCGCGGGCGATCCGTTCGATGGTCTCGAGCATCGCCGCCGGCCCGACGCTGCAGTTGAGGCCGATGACGTCCGCCCCTGCCGCCTCGAGCGCAGGCGCGAACTGCTCCGGCGGCGTCCCGTCCAGGCTGTTCCCGTCGTCTTCGGTCGTCATCTGGGCGACGATCGGGAGCTGACAGACGCCGCGGACCGCGCGGATCGCGGCCGCGATTTCGTTCAGGTCGCGGAAAGTCTCGAGGATGAAGAGGTGGACGCCCCCCTCGACGAGCGCCGTCGCCTGCTCGCGGAAGTGCTCTTCCGCCTCGTCCACGCCGGTCTTCCCCCACGGCTCGATTCGAATGCCGAGGGGCCCGATCGCGCCGGCGACGTAGGCCTGCTCGCGCGCGGCGTGGCGCGCGATGCGCGCGCCCTGCACGTTGATCGCGTGGACGCGATCCGCGAGGCTGAAGGCGCCGAGCTTGATCCGGTTGGCGCCGAACGTGTTGGTCTCGACGATGTCGGCGCCGGCGCGGACGTA
>JBOGJB010000099.1:0-12593 GCA_050745085.1 Vicinamibacterales bacterium | reverse complement strand
AGTACATCTTCCGCGGCCTGTCGATGGTGGATCCGGTCGTGATCCTGGCGGGCGCGATCCCGGCGGCGGCGCTCGCGCTCATCGTGGACGGCGCGCTGACGGCCGTCGAGCGCCGGCTCACGCCGGGCAGGCCCCGCGCGGCGCGCATCGGCCGCGCGCCTGTCGTCGCGATCGCGATCCTCCTGCTCTCCGCGGCCGCGATTGCCGCGGCCTCGTTCTCGGTTGCCCGTGGGTCGGGCCGCACCGTGGTCCGGGTCGGGTCCAAGAACTTCACCGAGCAGCTCGTGCTCGGGGAGATCGTCGCCGGCGCGATCGAGCGATGGGGCGGCGTGGCGGTCGAGCGCCGGCTCAATCTGGGGGGCACGTTCATCTGCGATCGCGCGGTAAGGGCCGGGGAGATTGACGTCTACGTCGAATACACGGGGACTGCTCTCACGGCAATATTCAAAGAGCAGGTTCCTGGGGTTCCCGGGGTTCCTGGGGTTCCAGGGGTTCCAGGGGTTCCAGAGGTTCCAGAGGTTCCAGAGGTTCGACAGGTTCCAGGTGCCGGATCGGTGTTCGAACGAGTTCGGCAGAAGTACGCGGGGGCCGGTCTGACGCTCGCGGCGCCGCTCGGCTTCGACAACACGTTTGCCATCCTTGTCCGCGGCGCCGACGCGCGGCGGCTGAGTCTGACGACGATCGAAGACGCCGCGCGACACGCGCCCTCCTGGCGCGCCGGCTTCGGGTACGAGTTTCTCGAGCGCGCGGACGGCTACGCGGGCCTGGCGCGGACCTATGGGCTCCGCTTTGCGGAAGCGCCGCGCGTCATGGATCTGGCGCTGATCTACCGCGCGCTCGCGGACCGGCAGGTGGATTTGATCGCGGGCGACGCCACAAACGGGTTGATCGCCGGCCTCGATCTCTTCATGCTCGAGGACAACCGGGGCTACTTTCCGCCGTACGAGGCGGCGCCGGTCGCGCGTGCCGCAACGCTGCTGGCGCACCCGGACGTCGCGACCGCGCTCGCGCGTCTCGCGGGACGCGTCTCCGCCGCCGACATGCGCGCGATGAACTACGCTGTGGACGCCGAACGACGAGATCCCGCCGTCGTCGCCCGCGAGTTTCTGAACCAACTTTCAAAAGCACGTTGAGCCATTACCACTCTGAGCACCCTAAGCACCATGAGCACCTTGAGCACCATGAGCACCATGAGCACCTTGAGCACCATGAGCACCTTGAGTAATGATTGACCGATGCCTTCCCGCAATTCTTTCAACACACGGACAGCATTGAAGACCGGGGGCGAGCGGTTCACGATCTTCAGCCTTCCGGCGCTCGAGAAGGCCGGATTCCCCGCCGTGTCGCGCCTGCCGTACTCGCAGAAGATCCTGCTCGAGAACCTGCTGCGCCGCGAAGACGCCCGGTTCGTGGACGCGGACGACATCAGGACCCTCTCGACCTGGGACCCGGCGGCCGACCTGCAGAAGGAAATCGCCTTCATGCCGGCGCGCGTGCTCCTGCAGGACTTTACCGGCGTGCCGGCCGTCGTCGATCTCGCCGCGATGCGCGACGGCGTCGTCCGGCTCGGCGGCGATCCGAAGCGGGTCAACCCGCTGCAGCCGGTGGAGCTGGTGATCGACCACTCGGTGCAGGTCGATCACTTCTCGGAGCCGAACGCGTTCGAGCTGAACGCGAAGCTCGAGTTCTCGCGCAACCGCGAGCGGTACGTGTTCCTGCGCTGGGGCCAGGACGCGTTCCAGAACTTCCGCGTCGTCCCGCCCGACACGGGCATCGTGCATCAGGTCAACATCGAGTACCTCGCGCGCGTGATCTTCCGCGAGCGCGAAGGAGACGAGACGCTCGCGTACCCCGACACGCTGGTCGGCACCGACTCGCACACGACGATGGTGAACGGCCTCGGCGTGATGGGATGGGGCGTCGGCGGGATCGAGGCGGAGGCGGCGATGCTCGGCCAGCCGATCTCGATGCTCATCCCGGAGGTCCTCGGCTTCCGGCTCGTGAACCGGCTGCCGGAAGGGGCGACCGCCACCGACCTCGTGCTCATGGTCACCGAGCGGTTGCGCAAGCACGGCGTCGTGGGGAAGTTCGTCGAGTTCTTCGGCCCCGGACTCGAGGACCTGACGATCGCCGACCGCGCGACGCTCGGCAACATGTCGCCCGAGTACGGCGCGACGATCGCGATCTGCCCGATCGACGACATGACGCTCGACTACCTGCGCCTGACCGGCCGCGAGGAGCGGCACGTGAAGATGGTCGAGGCGTACGCGAAGGAGCAGGGGCTCTTCCGCGCGCCGGGCGACGCCGAGCCGGCGTACGACGAGATCATCGAGCTGGATCTCGCGACGGTCGAGCCGAGCCTCGCCGGGCCCAGGCGGCCGCAGGACCGCGTTCCGCTCAAGCAGTCCAAGATCCGGTTCAAGCAGGCGCTCGAGACGATGCTGGGCGAGCGAAGGACGAGGCCGGCGGCGACGGCGCCCAACCCGGGCGAAGCGACGCAGCCGCACGAGACGGGCGGCGTCGCCGTGGCGGTGGAGGA
Organism: Vicinamibacterales bacterium; assembly: GCA_050745085.1. GTDB lineage: Bacteria > Acidobacteriota > Vicinamibacteria > Vicinamibacterales > 2-12-FULL-66-21 > DATAEE01. Next base: position 10,054 of record JBOGJB010000099.1, on the reverse strand, counting down.
ATCGCTGTCCGAGAGCGCAGCCGCGCTCGACCACGGCTCGGTCGTGGTCGCGGCGATCACGAGCTGCACGAACACGTCGAATCCGAGCGTGATGATCGGCGCGGGCCTGCTCGCCAGGAACGCCGTCGAGCGCGGATTGACGACGAAGCCGTGGGTCAAGACGAGCCTGGCGCCCGGCTCGATGGTCGTCACGGAGTACCTGAAGAAGTCGGGCCTGCTCCCGTACCTCGAATAGCTCGGATTCAACCTCGTCGGCTACGGCTGCACGACCTGCATCGGCAACAGCGGCCCGCTGCCCGAGCCCGTGTCGTCGATCGTGAAGGACCGCAACCTGATCGTCGCGTCGGTGTTGAGCGGCAACCGCAACTTCGAGGGGCGCATCCAGTCGCAGGTGCGCGCGAACTACCTCGCGTCGCCGCCGCTCGTCGTTGCATACGCGCTCGTGGGACGGATGCAGGTGGACCTCACCTCCGAGCCGCTCGGCAAGGATCGCGACGGCAACCCCGTCTACCTCCGCGACCTGTGGCCGTCGGAGCGGGAGATCCAGGAAGCGATGCTGGCGTCGGTCAAGTCGAGCATGTTCCTCGAGAAGTACGCGCAGGTCTTCGACGGCGACGCGCGGTGGCGTCAGCTTCCGACGCCGACGGGCGATCGCTTCCAGTGGGCGGCGGACTCGACCTACATCCGCAACCCGCCGTTCTTCGAGGGGATCACGCTGGACCCGCCGCCGACTGCCGACATCCGCGGCGCGCGCGTGCTGGCCGTCCTCGGCGACAGCGTCACGACGGATCACATCTCGCCCGCCGGGTCGATCCCAGCCGACAGCCCGGCCGGGAAGTACCTCATCGGGCACGGCGTTCAGCCGCGCGAGTTCAACTCCTACGGCGCGCGGCGCGGCAACCATGAGGTCATGCTGCGCGGCACGTTCGGCAACATCCGCCTGCGCAACCAGCTCGCCCCCGGAACCGAGGGGGGCTGGACCACGAAGCTGCCGTCGGGAGAGGTGACGACGATCTACGACGGCGCGATGGAGTACAAGGCGGCGGGCGTCCCGCTGCTCGTCCTGGCGGGCAAGGAGTACGGGTCAGGCTCGTCGCGCGACTGGGCGGCGAAGGGGACCCTGCTGCTCGGCGTCAGGGCGGTCCTCGCCGAGAGCTTCGAGCGGATCCATCGGAGCAATCTCGTCAACATGGGCGTGCTGCCGCTCCAGTTCAAGCCGGGCGACAGCGTCGCGTCGCTGAAGCTGACGGGGCGGGAGGTCTACGAGATCGCCGTCGCGCTCGGCGGCCTTCGGCCGCGCGGCGACCTCGCCGTGCGCGCGGGGGCGGACGATGGCTGCGTCACGACGTTCAAAGCGGACGTGCGAATCGACACGCCGGAGGAACTCATCGCGTTCAGACACGGGGGGATTCTTCCTTACGTACTGCGACAGCTTGTTAAATCCTGAGATTGCCGCCTCGTAGAAAGCCGTGACGTCGAGCGACGTGAAAGCGAAGGCGCGCGAGCTGGGATTCGACCTGTGCGGGATCGCGCCGGCCGAGGTGCTGCCCGAAACGCGCCACTTCCGCGACTGGCTCTCGCGCGGGCACGCGGGAGAGATGCACTACCTCGAGCGCACCGCCGCGCGGCGAGAGGATCCACGGCGCGTGCTCCCGTCCGCGCGATCGATCGTCGCGCTCGGCATCCTCTACAACACCGATCGGCCGTACTCGACCGAGCGGAGCGACCCCGGCGCGGCCGCAATATCCCGTTACGCGTGGGGAGAGGACTATCACGTGGTCGTGGGCGCGCGGCTCGACGCGCTGTCCGCCTGGATGCGCCAGCAGGTGGGGGAGGGGTTCGAGTCGAAGGCGTACGTCGACACCGGCCCTGTCCTCGAGCGCCAGTACGCGCAGCGCGCCGGCATCGGCTGGATCGGCAAGAACACCTGTGTCATCAATCCCCAGCTCGGGTCCTGGATCTTCCTTGCCGAGATCCTCTGCAACGCGCCGCTCGATTCGGATCCGCCCGCGCTCGACCAGTGCGGATCCTGCACGCTCTGCCTGGAGGCCTGCCCGACGGGGGCGTTCACCGCGCCGCGGGTCCTCGACGCCACCTGCTGCATCTCGTACCTGACGATCGAGCTGAAAGAGGCGATTCCCGAGCCGCTGCGCCCCGCGGTGGGCGCACACGCCTACGGGTGCGACGTCTGCCAGGAGGTCTGCCCGTGGAACTTCACGCCCGCGCCCCCCTCCTCCGGCGATCGTGCGTGGCTGCCGCGCGCGGCGCTCGACAGTCGGTCGCTCGCGGCGCTCTGGCGCTTAACGGATGATGACCTGCACGCGCTCGTCGCAGACAGTGCCATGAGCCGCGCCGGCGTCCGCGGCCTGCGGCGCAACCTCGCAGTCGCGATCGGCAACTCAGGGGACGCGGAGGCCGCGGCCGCGCTGGAAGAGGTTGAGGTGAATGACCCGATGGTCCTGGAGCACGTGAAATGGGCGCGGGCACAAGTACGAAGTACGAAGGCTGAAGTGAACTCGGGACCTTCACTTCGAACCTCGAACTTCGAACTTCGTACTTGAGTAGTGCCATTGTCGAAGCGTAAGCCTGTCTCCTCGGCCGCCGACCTCATTCCCGATCGTCCAACGCTGCCAAAGGTCCGCGAAGCGGCGGCCGACTGCAGAGCCTGTCCGCTGTGGAAGCTTGGAACTCAGACCGTGTTCGGCGAAGGACCGAAAGCGGCGCGGATCATGTTCGTCGGCGAGCAGCCAGGCGATCAGGACGACCTGGCGGGCCGGCCGTTCGTTGGGCCGGCCGGGCGCGAGCTGGACCGCGCGCTCGGCGAAGCGGGGATCGATCGCGCAGCCGTTTACGTGACTAACGTCGTCAAGCACTTCAAGTGGGAGCCCCGCGGCAGGCGGCGCATTCACAAGAAGCCGAACGGTAGCGAAATCGCGGCGTGCCGGCCGTGGCTCGAGACCGAGGTCGCGCTCGTGAAACCGGCGGCGCTCGTCTGCCTGGGGGCGACCGCGGCGCAGGCGCTGCTCGGCCGGGACTTCAAGGTCTCGAAACAGCGCGGCGGGCGCGTCGCGTCGCGGCTCGCGCCGATCGTCACGGCGACCATCCATCCGTCCGCGATCCTTCGCGCGCCGGACGCGGCGACGAGAGAGGAAGAGCGGCGGCGGTTCGTGGACGATTTGAAGAAGGTGGTCAGATATCTGGCTCAAGTACGAAGTACGAAGGTCGAAGGCTGAAGTAAAGCCTGAAGTGAGAACCTCCTTCAGCCTTCGTCCTTCGAACTTCGTACTTGGGCGGTAATATAAGGTAAATGTCCCTCGCTCCCACGCTCCTTTTGTCGATGCCCCAGCTGCAGGATCCGAACTTCGCGCGCACGGTCATCCTCCTCTGCGAGCACGCGCCGGATGGAGCGTTCGGTCTCGTACTCAATCGGCCGACCGAGCTCGCGGCCGCGAGCGTCGTCCGGCTCGAGCCGCCGGTGAGCGCCAGCAGCGGGCTGATGCTCTGGATGGGCGGGCCGGTCGAACCGCAGCGCGGGTGGATCCTGCTCGGCCAGGAGCCGTCGGCGCCGGACGTGCGTCGCATTGTCGACGGCGTGTATTTGTCTGCGTCACCGCTGCTCCTTCGCCGCGTCCTCGAGGAACGTCCCGCGCCGCGCGCGCGCGTGCTCGCGGGCTACGCCGGCTGGGGTCCGGGGCAGCTCGACGACGAGCTCGCGGAGTCCTCGTGGCTGCTGACCGACGTGCAGCCGGACCTGATCTTCGACGTGGACGCGTTGACGATGTGGGAGACGGCGATCCGACGTCTCGGCGCCGACCCGTCGACGTTACAGATGAGCCGCGGCGTGCACTGATCTTGCAGGCTCCTCTCCATATGACCCTCAGTTACCCACACGTGATCAGAGGAGGACGCCGTGACCATGACCTCGCTTGACGATCTATTCCTTCACGAACTCAAAGATCTCTACAGCGCCGAGACGCAGATGATCAAGGCGCTGCCCAAGATGGCGAAGAACGCATCGTCGCCCGAGCTCAAGCGCTCGTTCGAAGAGCACCTCGAGCAGACGCGGGAGCACGTCGAACGGCTGAAGCAGATCTTCCACAAGCTCGACGAGACGCCCGGCCGCCAGAAGTGCAAAGGCATGGAAGGCCTGATCGAGGAGGGCGCCGACCTGATGGAAGAGGACATCGACGGCGACGTCCTCGACGCCGGCCTCATCGGCGCCGCCCAGCGCGTCGAACACTACGAGATCTCCGCCTACGGGACGGCGCGCGCGTTCGCCGAGCAGCTCGGCAACGCGTACGCGGCCAAGCTGCTGCAGCGGACCCTGGACGAGGAAGCGACGACGAACGAAAAGCTGACGAGACTCGCTGAGTCGCTCGTGAACAGAGAAGCAGTGAATGCCTAGCGGATTACTCAAGTACGAAGTGTGAAGTACGAAGGCTGAAGTGAAGCGTTGAAGTAACTTCAGCCTTCGAACTTCGGACGTCGTACTTGGGCGAACGTCAGTTTACTTGCCGTCCACTATCGCTATCAGCTTGTTGCGCGCCAGCTCGTCTTTGCGTTTACCCAGCTCCCGGATGACCGCCTCCCGCACGTCGTGGTCACGGACGCCGTCGAACAGGTCGATCAGCTCCTGCGTCGTCGCCCTGGATGCCAGCGCCCGCACGGCGGCGGTCTGCAGGTTCTCGTCCGTCTCCGTCTTCACAATGGCCATGAGCTTCTGCCGGGCCGCAGTGTCGCTCCGCTGGCCGAGCTGCCGGAGCACGACCTCCTTGGTGTTGGAGTCCGTCTGTCCGTCGTACAGCTCGATGAGCGCGGCCGTGTCGCTGCGCTGTGCGAGATAGCGCACCGCGGTCTCTCGCAGGTCCGAGTCTGCGTCCTGTTTCGCGACCGCCAGGAGCTTCTGGCGCGCCTGCTGATCGTCGCGTTGCGCAATCTGACGGAGGATCATCTCGCGGAAGTCGTGATTTTTCTCCGAGTCGTACATCGCGACGAGGCGTGGCGTGTCTGCCTGCTGCATGATCGCTCGCAGCGCCATCTCCCGCAGCTCGGGGTCGACGGCAAGGCGGGCCTCCTGGGATGGCGTCTGGGGGAGCGTCGAGCCTCTCAGGCCCGGCGAAAGCAACAGCGCCCCAATAAGCAGTACCTTCACTTGAGTACCTCCTCAAAGAATGCAAGCGCGCGCGGATCCTTGCTCTGGCCGAGCCAGAAGATCGCCTGCTTGCGTACGGCTGGGTTACGGTTGCCGCGCGCGATCTGAATCAGCAGCGGTACCCCTTCATCCTTCGGTAGCTGACTGAGCGCGAACACGGCGCGTTTCTTCACGTCGGTCTCGGGGTCGTTCTCGATCGCGTCGGTGATCGCCTCAGCCGCCTTGCGACCCGCCTTCTGCGCCAGCCAGAAGAGCGCCTCGCCGCGGATCTCCGGGCTTGTGTCGCGCTTGGCCAGCTGGATGAGCGTCGGCACCGCGTCGGCCTCGCCGCTCTGCGACAGCGCGAAGACGGCGCTCTTGCGGAACGCCGTGCTCGGGTCGTCCGCGACCAGCCGGCGCAGCGTGTCGAAGCCGCGGCGTCCGCGCGCCTGACCGAGCCAGAACGCCGCTTTCTTCCGCAGGCGCTCGGGACGGTCGCGTCCGACGAGCACCTCGAGCGCTGCGTCCGCCGACTGGTCGGCATGGAGCGCAATCGCCGTCACTGAGGCGTCGACGACGCGATCGGTCGTGGACTTGTCGGCGAGCGACATCAAGAGTCCTACGCTTTCGGACGGCTTGACGTCGTCGATCCACTGGACCGCCCGGCCACCCGCGTCGAGGCCGCACTCTTCCGAGAAGACCCGTATGCGCTCGACCGCGCCGGACACGATCCGATAGAAGACCGTGAAGCGAGACGCCTCGAGCTGAACCGGCCGGGTGGTGCGGTCTCTGCTGGAGATGTTTATTCCGTCGTTTCGCCCCGGCTCGATGCTGCATGCGCCGCAGCACGCGTCGCTGCTGGTGCGAACGGCGACGCCCCCTTCGATCCAGGTCGTGCCGCTCGACGAGGTCCAGCAGCACATTACGCGGTCGCCGTCCACGACCGGGACGGCGTAAGCGATCCAAAAAGGATCGGTCGTGCTTTTCACCAACGGCCGGAACGTTCGTTCGAGCCCGGCCGCCGCGGTGTGCCGCGTGACGGTCGCGTTGTCGATCCGGACCTGCGCCCCAGCCACGGGCGGGAGCGTGAGCGACGCCAGGACGCACAGAAGAATCGTTCCACGCGCACCTGCGTCCGATCTGCGTGCATCTGCGTTCATCTGCGGCTCCGATCTGCGTCTATCTGCATGCATCTGCGGCTACTTGTCGATGATCTCCATCAGGTAGTCCATCGCCGCCTTCGAGCGCATCAGTGAGAGCTTTGAGACGATCTCCTTCTTCATCGTCAGGTCGTGCTCCTTGCGCGCGATCGCGACGAGCGACTCGGCGTTGTTCTGGATGAAGAGTCCCTGGATGACCGCCTTCCTGATCTCCACGTCCTTGTCGGTCGTGTAGATCTCGACGAGCGCGTCGCCCGTCCGGCGCGACCCCATCAAGCCCAGGTTCCGGACGGCAAGCCGGCGCAGCTCGGGGTCGCTCTCCGCCTTGGCGAGCTGAATCAGTCGCTCGGAGTTCCCGCCGACGAACATCGCCTGCAGAATCTGTTTCTTGACGTCGCGCGACGATTCTTTCGTGTAGAGCTGCCACAGCTCGTCGTGCGCTCCCATGACGCCGAGCTGACGTACCGCCTCCGCCCGCAGCTCAGGTTGAGTCTCGCTCTCCGCCGCCGTCAGCAGCTTCGCCCGCTCGCCCGACACCATGAAGGCGTGGAGGATGCGGCGCTTCACGTCCACGTCCGAGCTGCTCTTGTAGATGTCCGCGAGCAGCTCGCGGCTTTCGCGCCCGCCGTGAATGCCGAGGTACTGAATCGCGCGGCGCTGAAGGTCGGGATTGCCCTCGCCGCGCGCCGTCTTCGCCAGCACCTGGCGAGCCGCCGGCGAGTTAATCTGCGCAAGGACGAACAGCGCGCGCGCCTTCACGCGCGGCGTGTTGTTCCCGGCGAGCAGCTTCTCGATCATCGGCACCGCCCGCTCGGGATCCTGGTGCTGCAGAGCATTGATTGCCATCAGCTTCAGGTCTTCGTCGACCTGGGCGTCGGGGCTGAACGTCTGGCCCGATGTCCGACGGACGTCCGCCTCGAGCTGCTTCGCTTGGGAGACGTAGCGGCTGGCAGGGTGCGACTTGATTAGCTCAGCGATCGTCGCGAGCGCCTCGGCGCGCTGGCCGAGCCGGTTCTGCGCATAGGCCTTCCAGTACTGCGCGGCGTCGGCCTTCGAGCCGTTCATCGAGATCACGCGGCTGAACCGATCGACCGCGCGATCCCAGCGGTCCTCGTCGAGCGCGCTCAGGCCCGAGTCGTACAGCTCGTTCTCGCGCTGCCGCGCCTCGCGCGCGCGCTCCTGCTCGCGGTCCTCGCGCTGCTCGCTCCAACCGAGCGGCGCCCCCGGTCCCCCCAACACGCCCGTCCCTGGCGGCAAGCCGAATACGCCCCCAGGCACGCCGCCGGGAACGCCGCCCGGGACGCCGCCGGGCACCCCGCCCGGCTCTGGCGCTCCCGCGCCGGGCTGAGCGATGACCGGCGCGGCCGAGAGCAGCACCGCGCCGAGGATCGTGATCGTTCGTTTGGGTCTCTGCATGGTCGTTGTCTATCCTTACACTCCGGTCCGGCTGAAGCCGGACACTACCAGAGACAAATGCTACGAAGTCATCCTGGCCTGCCGAGCGTGCGCGTCACGTTCCTGCGCGCCCAACGCCGACCGGACGACCTGGACTTTGAACAGTAGATTCTGCCCCTCGATACGCCTCCGCATCGCGTCGAGGTCTGCCGCCGGGATCGCCGACGGCCCACCGGCCACTTCCGTGAGAATGAGATCCAGCTGGTCGAGGAGGCTGACGACCGGCAGATTGCCGACACTTTGCGCAGTCTGCCGGTACAGCCGGTTCTCCAAGGCCAGCTCTTGAGCGCGCGTCTGCTCGGCCGAGATGGCCACCATCCCGGGACCGCGGGCGTTCAACAGCTCGATGAGCACCAGCTCCGTGCGCTCGAGATGCTCGCCGACGACCGCAAGAAGGAGACGCTCGCGAAGCTCGGCGGTGCCTGCTGCGTGCGTCGCGGTGGCTGAGGGGACCGTCGCATCGGGCTGCGGCCTCGTCTGACGCCAGAGCGCGCCCGTCAGAAACGCAATGACGCCGAGCGCGGCGATGCCGCCGGCGAAGACCCACCGGGGGATCAATGCCGAATGCCGAATGCCGAATGCCGAAGGACGGGACGGTTGGATCGCGCGGATCCCGGGTCGCAGCCGAGTCCAGACGGAGAGCTCGAATTCTGCTGACGGCTCGGGCACCGGCGACTCGTCCACCGCGCGCAGCACTTGCTCGAGACGGCTGAAGCTCTCGCGGCACGTTGCGCACTCACGCAGGTGACGCTCGAGCGTGCCCGCGTCAGGCCCGCGAAGCTCGCCGTAGTAGTGCAGAACGAGATCGTCTTCGTGTGGATGTGTCATCGTCCCGGCGGGCCTACAAGCTCCGCCCCCCAGCGGTCACAAACGGTTCCAGCGCCGTGCGCATCTTCCGCACCGCCCGGAAGATGCTGTGCTTCGTCGCATTGGTGCGCAGGTTCAGCGCGCGGCCGATTTCGTCGATCGACATGCCCTCGAAGTGACGCAGCATGAACGCGGCGCGCTCCATCGGGCTGAGGCGATCCATCGCGTCGGTGACCCGCGCCTGAATCTCGGCGCTCAGCGCAAGCCGTTCCGGTCCGTTCGTTCCCTGCGGTGTTGCCATGGTTTCGAGCGTCTCCTCATCCTGTCCCTCTTCCCGCCTCGGCCGCGCGCGCATCAGGTCGATCGAGCAGTTCACCGTGATTCGGTGCACCCACGTCCCGAAGTTCGCGCGCGATTCGAACCGATCGAGCTGTCGGTACGCCCGGAGAAAGGCTTCCTGGACCACGTCCTCCGCGTCCTGGGCATTGCCGGTCATCCGGAACGCCAGCCGGTAGATGCGGCGGCTGTGGCGGTCGACGAGGTCTCGGAACGCATCGGGGTCCCCGGCTTGTGCCCGGGCGACCGCCACGGCGTCGCTCTCTGGCATCTGTCTGGCTTAGACGGCGGATGGGCCGTACGGTTAGCCGCTCAGTAACTTAGCCCGCCTTCGCGCTTCGCGCTACGGCGCGGCAAGCCGCGCATCAGGCAGGTAGGCGCGGCCCTCTCAGGGCCGCGATTCGAGCAGCCGGGTCATGCCCGCCTCGAGGGGTGTGACGCGATAGCCCAGCTCGGCCGCCGCACGGGCATGGCCGAGCGGCCAGTCCCGGGTGAGGATATCAACCGTGCCGCGTGTGAGGAGCGGCGGCCGGCCCGTCAGCCGCGCGCGCGCCACTTCGACCGTGCCGACAACGCGCCCGAGGACGGGAGGAATGCGGCGGGGGAGGCTGAGGCCGATCTGCGCCCGGGCGATCTCGAAGGGCCGGATCTGCGGCGCGTTCTCCCCGCCGAGCTCGTAGCGCGCGCCGATCGTCCCGCGCGCGATCGCCTCCGCGTGCCCCGCCGCGACGTCGTCCACATAGGCGAAGGACCAGATCCGCTCCGGGCCCAGCAGCCCGGGCAGGCGGCCGGCACGATGATCGTCGAGCAGCCGCCCGACGAGATTTCCCTCAGTCGTGGCTCCGGGTCCGTAAATGACGCCCGGATAAAGACAGATGATCGGCAGCCCTTCCTCGATCGCGCGCGACGCGACGCGATCCGCGAGAACCTTCGTCCGCTGGTAATCGTTCGCCATCATCGGTCTGGTGGATCCTGCCGGCGGCCGCGCGAGGAAGGACGAGGTGTAGACGACGCGCGGGATGGCGAGCGCGCGCGCCACGGCCAGGACGTTCTCGAGTCCCCCGACGTTGACGGCGTCGAAGTCGTCGCGCCGGCGGCGCCAGATCGAGACGAGCGCGGCGGTGTGACAGATGGCGCCCGCCCCGCGCGCGGCGCGCTCGAGCGC
>JBOGJB010000098.1:0-10192 GCA_050745085.1 Vicinamibacterales bacterium | reverse complement strand
AACTTGCGCGGCAGGGTCGGCCGGCGTGACGGCGTGGCCTGGAAGTACGATAGTTGACCCGGATGTTGGATTGATCGCTTGATGTCCGCGACGATCTCCGGCGGCAGGCCGTCCTGCCACGCCGGATCGTCCAGGTGCTCGGGGTTGTCGCGGACGTACTCGTAGTTGAAGAGGCCCTCGATCGTCGGCGTCCAGAAGAGCGGCCCCGCCGCCATGTTCGCCGTCCGCTCGCGAAGCATCTGGATGATGTCGTCCGGATACTCCGGCGCGCTCGCCAACCCCGTGTGCTCGAAGCAGTCCACCCCGGCAGCCAGGCCCCGCCGGATCTCGTCGGGCCGGTGCGAGTGCGCGACGACCGGCTTGCCGCGGCGGTGCGCTTCCTCGACTACGGCCTTCACCTCGTCGGGCGTCATCTGATCCTGGTCGATTAGCTTGATCACGTCGACGCCGCCGTCGGCCAGCCTTCGCACCTTCGCGCGCGCGTCGTCCGGGCCCTTCACGCCCCATCGAAACAGCTCGGTGCCCGGATACGGCTCGTGCTGGATGAACGGCCCCGACATGTACATCGTCGGACCGGGAATCGTGCCGGCGTTGATGCGGTTGCGGACGTGGATCGACGCCTCGAGCGGCGCGCCCAGATCGCGCGCGCTCGTGACGCCGGCCATCAGCAGCTGCTTCGCCGACGCCGGCATGATCACCGGCTCGAACTGCGCGGAGTAGGTCTTGTCCCAGTGCGTGTAGTCGCTGTGGCCGTTGATCATCAGGTGGACGTGCATGTCCCAGAGGCCGGGCAGCACGCTCATCCCTTCGGTTGAGATGATCTCGGCCCCGGAAGGCACCGCCAGCGAACCGACCTGGCCCACGGCGGCGATCCGCTCTCCTTCGATCAGGACGACGCTGTTCCGGAGCGGCCGGCCGCCGAAGCCGTCGATGAGCGTCCCGCCGACGAGCGCCTTGACCTCCCCTGCCCTGAGCGAGGCGACGGTGGGGACCGTCGCCGAGTCGAAGGGTGCCCTGAGCGAGCCGCGAGGCAAGTCGAAGGGCTGCCCGGTGACGCTGCCGGTGGCCACAACGACCGCCGCGGCGAGCGTGGCCACACCAGCGACGATTCGAATCCGCATCGACATCCTCCTTAACGCAGGCGCCACCCGATCCCGGCGACGGCGACGACGCGATACGAGTACCCGTAGTCCTTCTCAACGCGATGCAACCGTCCGGAAGCCTCGAGGAGCACGTCCTTCGCCGGACGGAACGTCCGCGTCAGCCCCGTCTCGGCGTAGTCGCGGATGCCGCGGTAGCGCGATCCGTCGCGCCTGACGGACAGATAGTTCGGGTCCCCTTCGACTTTGATGAAATCGTCGCCTCTCCAGAAGAGGATGTGACCGCGCCAGCCGGCCTGCTGCCCGGATGCGCGGCCGAGAAAAGCTCCGCCATCACGGCTTCGGAGCGGCGCGCTGCGATCCGGCACGAACCGCGATAATAGGCCATAGATCTCGACCGCCGCGACGTCGAGCGGGCCGAAGCTTCCGCGGACGATGATCCCGGTTGCGACCGCCGCGCTGTCGGCCACGGCGCCGGACGCGAACAGCTGACCGCCGTCATGGACGATGTGCAGCTGAAAAGGAATCGCGAAGGGACCTCTGAGCCCGACATGGGCGCCGACGCCGGCGTCGAGACGCTCGCGATGCTCCGGCGTGTTGACCTTCTGCCAGTTCAGCCACATCTCGTGCCGCAGGCGGGAGCCGCTGAACGTCCACTGCAGGCCGGTTTCGTAGGGACGATCGAACGCCAGCGTTTCGCGCTGGATCGGCGGGAGCAGACCGTGCGGACCGGTACGATCGGGGCCGGGCGGATCGCCGACGTGCGGCCCCGGCAGCGTGCCGAACACGAATGACGACCGCCGGCCGCGGATTTCCAGACTGACGATCGGCCGCACCAGCTCGAAGGCGTCGTCGCCGCCGAACCGGAGGTTGCCGAACGCGCCCAGCGAAAAACGCACGCGATCGGTAATGTCCGTCGCGACCGCCAGCCTGACGGCGGCGCCGAAGATGGTCTCCCCTTCCCGGAACGGGTTGCGGAACTCCGTGTTGTCACCGTAAAACAGAACGTCACTGCGGAGCGTCACGCGCTCCGGACGAGGCTGAAGCCTCGTGCCACCTGTGGCGCGAGCCTGCGCCCACGCCGGCCCAGAGGCGAACACGAGCGCGAGCATGGCTCCAGCCAGACCCGTCGGCCAGCGCGGCATCCGCCTAACGATACTTCTGATCTTCCTCGTCGCGCGGGGGACTGCCGTGTCCGCCCAGAGGGCGGGCCCACCGATGGCGGACGACCCCTTCGCGCGGCGCTCGTGGAACCTCGAGCTCGCCGGCCAGGTGGAGCTGGAAGCCTGGAACTACAATCTGAACCACGAAGAGCTGTATGGCGTTGCACCGGGGTTTACGTACGGTCTGGGGAAGGGCGTCGTCTTGACCGTCGCGTGGCCGTTTTCCTACGTGTCTCAGCGCGGGGTGGACGCGTGCGTGCTTGGCGCGACGATTGGCGTGCGAAGCCGGGTGTACCGTCGGGCCAGGGTGTCAGTGTTCTGGGAGTTCGCCATTGGCGGATCGCAGGCGGATACGTTCATTCCTCCGCGCGGCACCCGGTTCAACTACATCGCGCAGGGGGGCGGCGGCGTCACGATCCGTCTGGGCCGCGGACTCCACGCCCTGGCGGGCGTGAGGTGGATGCACTTGTCGAACAACGGCCTCGCGGGACGCGATCGCAACCCGGACATCGAAGCGATCGGTGCGCACGTCGCCGTGCTGATGCCGTTCTGACACGCCGAGTCAGAGCGGCCATACACCGCGGAAGAAGCGGACAGGATTTCCCTCAGTGATCGCCTCAGGGCGAAGATGGAGTCTTGCATGGCGTCTGCCAGGTCTTGCACGGTCCCACGTCGACGATCCGCGTATACATCAACGTACTCGTGCTCGTCGCTTCAGGACCCTGGGTTGTGATTTCGATCGTCAGCGTCCGGCCATCCGCCGAAACTCCGATAACCTCCTTCACCTCCTGCACAATCGTGGACGTTCCAGACGAGGACTCCCGAGTTCCTTCGCTTACGAGCGTGCGGCCGTCCCATCTCGACGTCATCGCGACCCTTCCTCCCGGACCCACGGTGACGGGCGTCACAATCTTGGTGCGTGATGTGTAGAGTCGCGCGTGGCTCTCGTTGATCTGGCTTTCGATCACCAGCGTGCCGTTCGCCGGCTGGGTGACATGCAGCGTGTCTGGCGCGCCAGCGCCGGCGAGACCTGCTAAACCCGCTGTTGGTGCGATGCGGCTTCGCCCGGTGTCCAGCCGCCATGTGCCCGAGAAGTCCGGAGCCTGCGCGAGCGCGAGGGCCACGTGAGCCGTCGCCAGCACCGCTGCCGATACCGCGCGTCTCATTGAGCCCCCAGATCGAGCGACACGATCTTCTCGCGGTCGCGCGCGTAAAGCGTGGTGCCAACGAGTGTGGGCACCGTCCACGAGATGGTATCGAACACTTTGGCCTGAGACAGAATCGTTACACCTTCAGGCGCCAGCGTGGCGAGCGCCAGATCGCCGTCTTCATCCATGATGATCGCCTTTCCGTCGGCGTAGATCAGGCTCGCGCGTCCGAACCCACGATGCTGCCACGCCGCCTGCCCCGTCTTGACGTCGAGCGCGGTCAGAAACGCGGGACCGAAATCACCGGTCGTGCCGTACACGTAGTCGCCCAGCCGGATGGCACTGAGAAACATGAAGCGCACGCGGTTCGTGAACCAGAGCTCCTCGGCGAGCGTGACATCTCCCTGCTGCGTCAGCCGAATCGCGCGGCTGCCCGCCTTGTACGCCGACGAAACGAACAGAATATTGTCGCTTCCCCACAGCGGTGTTCCGCAATTGAGGTCGTTGCCCGGATCGTGCGGGTGGGACCAAAGTACCGTCCCGTTCGACGGATCCAGCCCGGTGACGGTGCCACCCCCCAGGAAGACGACCTGATCTCTCCCGCCGACGGTGATCAGAATCGGCGCGGCGTCTGAGATCAGAAAGTGGCCGCTCTTCCACACGACGGCGCCGTCGCTCTGCCGGAACGCCATCACCGACTGCCCCGGCCCGCCGACGCTGCAGATGATCGTGTCGCGGTATGCGATGAAGCTGCATCCGTAGCCCACCTTGACAACCGGCCGGATGAGCAGCGGCGGCGCGCTGAAGGCCGCAATCAAGTCGTGCGACCACAGGACCTTGCCGGTCTTTTTGTCGAACGCGAAGAGCTGCTTGTTGGTGCCGCTCGTGAAGAGACGATCGCCCACCACGAGCGGGGTCGAGTGCGGGCCCGCTCCGAAGCTGAAATCCTCGATCTTGGAGGGGTATTTGTGCTCCCAGATCGTCTTGCCCGTGGCCGTATCGAGCGCGACGACCGATTCTTCAGGCTCAAACGGACCGCCGCGTGTGCGGCCGTTGCCGACGCGGTACATGGTGAACAACCGGCCCTCGTCAGCGACGATCGCCGAATGACCGGTGCCGAGCGGACGGCTCCAGATCACGCGCGGCCCGGCGTCGGGCCATTTGCTGGCGAGCCCGGTGGCCTCGACGATAAAATTGCGATTCGGCCCGCCCCACTGCCGCCACGCGGCCGTCGACGAGCGTGAGCCGCGCGAGCTCTCGACGCGCTGGCCGCCCTGCGTGTCGACCCGCCCCGACGGCCAGGCGAGCAGTTCCACGATCGTCACAAGCCCGCCAATTCCCAGCTTTGTCCACGCCGCGACGTTCATGCCATCGCTCGCCTCGCTCGAGAGCGCGCCTCCTATCCCGTCGCGGTCGCCTGCTTGGGTCCACCACCGCGCAGCGTCTGCACTACGACGTACAGCACGGGGATGATGATGATGTTCAGGAACGTTGCGAGCAGCATGCCGCCCGCCACCGCCGTCCCGACCGAGTGGCGCGCTTCCTGCCCCGCGCCCGTGGCGAAGACGAGCGGGAGCACGCCGAGGATGAACGCCAGCGACGTCATCAGGATCGGCCGCAGCCGGATCCGCGCCGCCTCGATCGCCGCCTCGACGATCGTCATCCCGCGCTCCCGCAACTGCTCGGCAAACTCGACGATCAGGATCGAGTTCTTCGCCGCGAGGCCGACGAGCATGACCAGCCCCACCTGGCAGTAGACGTCGTTGCTCAGACCGCGCATCCACTGCGCCCCGAGCGCGCCCAGCACCGCGAGCGGCACGCCGAGCAGGATGATGAACGGCAGCACGAGGCTCTCGTACTGCGCGGCCAGCGTCAGGTACACCAGCAGGATCGCCAGCGCGAAAATGAGAAGCGACTGACGCCCCGCCTTGATCTCCTCGGCGGACAGGCCCGACCACGCGTAGCCCATCCCCTCCGGCAGCGTCGTCTCGGCGAGCCGTTCCATTTCGCCAAGGGCCTCGCCCGAGCTGACGCCGGGCGCCGCTGATCCGCTGACCGACGCGGATCGGAACAGGTTGAAATGGTTGATCACCTGCGGTGCCGTCGTCTCGCGGACGCTGACGACGTTCTGCAGCGGCAGCATCCGCCCTTGCTCGGTGCGCACGTAGTACTGCGCAAGGTCCTTCGGGTCGGATCGGAACTGGCGGTCCGCCTGCACGTACACACGGTAGGCGCGGTTGTTGAAGTCGAAGTCGTTGACGTACTGCGACCCGAGAAACACCTGCAGCGCGGTCGTGACCTCGCTGAGCGGCAGCCCGAGGCTGCGAGCCTTCTCGCGATCGATGTCGACGTGGAGCTGCGGATCGTTGGCCGTGAAGCTGCTGAACAGCCCGCGCAGGGTCGGCGTCTGATTCCCGGCGCCGACCATCGCGAAGGTGGCGGCCGCGAGGTCGTCGATTGGACCGCCGGTTTGATCCAGCACTTCGAACTGGAAGCCGCCGAATTCACTCAGTCCCGGGATAGGCGCGGGCACGAACGGCACGACGATCGCGCCAGGAATGCCGAAGAGCGGTCCTCGCAGCCGGTTCAGGACCGCCTGGGCCGAGTGCTCCTCCCCCTCGCGCTCGTCGTACGGTTTGAGGGGCGCAAAGATCAGCCCCTGATTGGAGGCGGCGCCGGAAAAGCTGAACCCCATCACTGAAAAGACGCCCGCGACCTCGGGCGTCTTCAGCATGATGTCCTCCGCCTGCCGCGCGACCTCCGAGGTGTACTCCAGCGACGCGCCCGACGGGGCCTGGATGATCGTGATGAAGTAACCCTGGTCCTCTTCCGGCACGAAGGCCCGGGGCACGATGGCGTAGACCCACCCCGTCAGCCCGAGCGCGACAACGAATGCCGCGACCACGGCCCAGCGAACGCGCATGAGCCGCCCGACCGTGCCGACGTACGCGCGTGTGCCGCCCGTGATCGCCCGCTCGACCCGGCTGAAGAATGCCCCCTTGCCGTGGGCGGCGCCGCCGCGCAGCAGCAGCGCCGAGAGCGCCGGCGTCAGCGTCAGTGCGTTGAAGGCGGACAGCGCGACCGAGAACGCGATCGTCAGCGAGAACTGCGCGTAGAGCCGCCCCGTCGTGCCGGGGAAGAAGGCGACGGGCACGAACACCGCGACCAGCACCAGCGCCGTCGCGATGACGGCGCCGAAGACTTCGCCCATCGCGTCGGATGCCGCCTGGCGTGCGCTCTTGCCGTACTCCTGGATGTGCCGCTCGATGTTCTCGATCACTACGATGGCGTCGTCCACCACGATGCCGGTAGCGAGGATGAGGGCGAAGAGCGTCAGCGTGTTGATCGAAAAGCCCATCAGCTTCACGAACGCGAACGCGCCGACCAGGGACACCGGAATGGTGATCGTCGGAATCAGCGTGCTCCGCCAGCTCTGGAGGAACACGAACATCACAAGCACGACGAGCAGGATGGCCTCGACGAGTGTCTTCAGGACCTCCCAGATCGACTCGCGGACGACCGTCGTCGTGTTGAACCCCACGCCGTATTGAAGACCCGGTGGAAACCGCTCCGACAGACGCTGGAGCTCGGCGATCACGCCGGCCTCGACGTCGAGCAGGTTGGCGCCGGGAAGCTGAATGACGCCGAAGCCCACCGCCTCGAAGCCCTGGAACCTGAGCTGCGACGAATAGGTTTCGGCACCGAGCTCCGCACGCCCGACGTCCGTCAGGCGGACGAGCGACCCGGCGTCACCCGCCTTGACGACGAGGTTCTCGAACTGGGAGACGTCCTCGAGCCGGCCTGCGGCGCGGACGCTGATCTGGTACGTCTGTCCCTCGCGCGCGGGCGACTCCCCGATGCTGCCGGCGGCCACCTGCACGTTCTGCTCGCGCAGCGCGTTGACGACGTCGCCGGCGGTGAGCTGCCGCGCGGCGAGCCGCCCGGGGTCGAGCCACAGCCGCATCGAGTACTTGCGCTCCCCGAAGATGATGACGTCGCCAACGCCCGGCACGCGCTTCAGCGCGTCTTTCACGTAGACGTCGAGGTAGTTGCTGATGAAGAGCGAGTCGTACTGTCCGTCCTTGGAATACGCGCCCGCTGCGAGCACCCACCCGGTCGAGACCTTCTGCACGCTGACGCCCGTCGTCCGGACCTCGCCCGGGAGGCGTCCCATCGCCTGGTTCACGCGGTTCTGCACGTCGACCGCGGCGATGTCGATGTTGCGCGTGACGTCGAACGTCACGTTGATTTGGCTGACCCCGCTGTTCGTGCTCGACGAGGTCATATACAGCATGCCTTCGACGCCGTTGATCGCCTGCTCGAGCGGCGTGGTCACGCCGGTCTCGACCGCCTGCGCGTTCGCGCCGGTGTAGAAGGCGGTCACGCTCACCACCGGCGGCGCCAGCTCCGGAAACCACGCCACGGGCATCGTCGGAATGGCTACGGCGCCCGCGAGGATGATGACGAGCGAGCAGACCGACGCGAGGATCGGGCGGCGGATGAACGTGTCGACGAACATGCTAGGCCTCGGGCTTGACCGGCACGCCGTCGCCGAGCTTCTGAATCCCGGAGACGATGAGCCGCTCGCCCGGCTTGAGCCCTCCGAGGACGATGTAGTCGTCGCCGACGATATCGCCGACCTTAATGGGTCGCTGGCGCGCGACGAAGCCCTCCCCTTGCGGTTCGGCGACGAAGGCAAAGTGCTGACCGCTGATACGCGACACCGCCACGACGGGCACGGAGAGGCCCGGCGCACTCTCCCACACGATGCGTGCCCGAACATACTGCTGCACGCGCATGGCCGGCGGGACGTCCCGCAAGAGGCTCTTCACGAGAATGGTCTGGGTCCCTTCCTCCACGCGCGGCGCCACGAACGTGATCGGGTTGGTCGCGATGACCGTCCCTGCCGAGTCGAGGAACTGCAGCGGGAGCCCCACCCTTAGGTCCGTCGCGCGCTCCAGCGGCACGGCGACGTGCGCCTCGAGACCGCTGCCGCGCCCAGCGCCGCCGCGGAGGCTGGACTGATCGATCGTGGTGATCTCGGTCGCGGTCGTCACCCGGTCGCCCACCCGAACGGTAATGTCGCCGACGACGCCGGACACGGGGGCCGTGACCTGGAAGTAGCCAAGTTGTACCCGCTGCTCGCGAATCTGTGCGTCGAGCGCCTTGACCTGCGCTTCACCGGTCGCGTACCGGGTCTGCGCCTCCTCGGCGTCCTGCTTGCTGATCGCCCCCTGGCTGACGAGCGCGACCGCGCGCTCCGCCTGCTGCTTCGCGAAGGCCACTTCGGCCACGAGCGCGGTGCGGCGCGACTCGAGGCTGCGGAGCGCCGCCTCCTCCTTGTCCGCGTAAAGCTGCAGGATCGGCTGGCCCGGTCTGACCCGCGCGCCGGAGGCGACCAGCACGCGCGTCACGAGGCCTTCCACCTGCGGCTGGATCGTCGTCGATCGAAGCGAGCGCAGCGTCGAGATGTACTCGGACGTCTGGGCGATCGGCTTCTGGGCGAGCTTCACCACCCTGACGCCCATGGCGGGGACCCCGCCCGCCCCGGGCGCGGCTTCGCCACCACCACCGCAGCCGGCGGCCGCGGGAAGGAGCGCGATGACCGCCGGAATCAGTGCGCGAACGACACAGGCACGCCGGAACAACAAAGACATAGTGTGAAGGAGAGACCCCACACTATATAACGCGATCAGGGGGCGAAATGGGTCCCACCGCCTGACAGTTCTTAGTGCTTAGTTCTTAGTGCCTAGGCTGTCTTCGCTCGCGACTGTCTTCGCCGCGAAGGGTGACTTTGACTACGCTCCGGCCGCCCGGGCGCTCTGGAAAGACAGACTACGAACGCAGCGGCGAGCGAGGACACGCGGACCGCCGTCAGCGCAGAGAGTGGCGAGCGTTGACAGCCTAAGCACTAAGAACCAGGCACTAAGAACTGCTCAAATCTCCCTTCGACCGTGTCGACATGAGCCCGAACGGAATCCCCTGCGGGTCGTGCATGACGGCGAGCACGTCGCCCTCAGGCAGCGTTTGAGGTGGGATGATGGCGCGCGCGCCGAGCCGCTCCGCCCGGGTGACGTAGTCGGCAACTGAATCCACCTGGATGAATAGCTGGACGAAGTTGGGTCCCTCGGGTGGCGACGGCCAGATGCCGCCCTGGATACCTTCGGCCGAGCCGGTGTCGATCACCCGGTATCCGAGCGGGTTGTCGCTGTTCACACGCCAGCCGAACAGGCCGCTGTAGAAGGCGGACGCCCCCTCGGGATCTTTCGCCAGAATCTGCCACTGCATTACGGGACATGACATGCGCTGCGCTCCTTCTTGAATGTCGTGACAGGAAATAGTGCAACTTCGACCTGATACACGTCGTCGGCGGGGCCGTCCTGCAGCAGCTCCACCAGTTGCTGGCGAAACCGCGCCGCGAGTTCGACCGCACGCGGCAGGCGCGCGCTGTTGATCGCCAGCGTGATCGAGCTGTGCTCGCGCAGCGACAGGGGAACGGTGCGCACGGCGGCAGCGGACAGACGCTTCGACTGATCCTGGAGCCGGTCGAAGACCTGTGAGGGCAGGGTGCCGAGGCTGACGCGCGCGTCGCCGGACCGATCGACCCACCGGTCGGCCGAGGCCATGTCGAGCAGGTCGAGACGAATCAGACGCTGGACCGCCAGGTTGACTTCGTCCACGCTGATGTCCAGCACGCGCGCGATCCACCGGCTGTCGCACCGGAACTCGTCGAGACGCGTGAGCTCGAGGATGGCGAAGTGATACCAGTCAGCGATCAGCG
>JBOGJB010000097.1:0-12924 GCA_050745085.1 Vicinamibacterales bacterium | reverse complement strand
CGCGCGCGCGCCGAGTCGCTCATTCCAAAATGCAAGGTCGGCTTCATGGAGCGGCCGGAGCGGATCGTCCTCTTCATGATCGGCGCGTTCACGAACCGGATGGCGGCCGTGCTGTGGGTGATCCTCGTGCTGTCGGTCGTGACCGTCGCGGACAGGATCTTCTACACATGGCGGGCGCTGAACGCCGCCGAGCCGGAGGCGATCGCGTGAGTGCCCGCGTCCTCTCGCTCCCTGCGCGCATCCTCTGGCACGGGATCTTCTGGACCTACGAGCGCGCCACCTGGCAGTACGACCTGATGGTTGTCGCGATCCTGGCGTTCGTGTGGCTCACGCCGCCGGACTGGCTGAGCGATCCGATGGCGAGCGGGCCAGGGCTCTTACAGTGGGTGCTGGCACTCGCCCAATGAGAACTGCTGATTCAGCACTCAGCGTTCCACATTCAGCCCTGGTGAGCGTCACACATTCTCGCGCTCGTCGTGTCCGCCCAGATCGAGCTTCTCCCCCGCGAAGTGAATCTCGTGCGCAGCGATCCGGTCGCGGAGCAGCCGCCGGGCGGCGCCGTAGAAGGCCTGCGGCACCGTCAGCCGCCGCGCGAGCTGGCGGGCCCGCGAAATAAGCACGAGCGTGATCTGCTCCTCCTCGCGCCAGCTCAGCCCGCCGATATCCGTGTAACGCACGAAGCCGGTATCGGCCCAGATGCCATCCTCGTAAAAGCCGCGGCCGATCCGCCAGCTCATGGGCGCGACGTACCCGAAGTAGACGAGCATCATGCTCTCGCCGAAGACGTACAGGAGGCCCAGCCGCTGGAACACCGCCGCCCGCAGGATCACCAATTTGACGATGATCACCAGGCCGAGCGCTGCGCCAAGGACGACGAACACCCACGCGTTGGGCGGCCGCCCGGTCGGCCAGGTCAGCACGGCGGACGAGCGACGCCGTTGGTACCGGACGAACTGGGCCAGCAGCCAGAGATTGGCCACGAGGAATCCCGCGCCGATGAGGATCAGAAGCCGGGACAGTGGGGCGTCCAGCGACACGAACTCATTCTATAGCCCAAGTACGAAGTACGAAGTTCGAAGGCTGAAGTGAAGTGTGACCTTACTTCGAACTTCGAACTTCGAGCTTCGAGCTTCGAGCTTCGAGCTTCGTACTTGAGCATCGTCAGCTCATTGCCCAAGTCTCGGATCAAAACACCGCCGACACCGTGCTTCGTACGCGCCCTGCGCGCCGACGAACACGCGCTCGCGGCTCGCGACGAGCCGCTGCGTGTGGTTGGCGGGGGCGCCGCACACCACGCAGATCGCGAGGGTCTTGGTGATGTACTCGGCGATCGCCAGCAGCTGCGGCATCGGCTCGAACGGCTTGCCGAGGTAGTCCTGGTCGAGCCCCGCGATGATGATCCGCTTGCCCTGGTCCGCCAGCGTCGTGCAGACGGCCGGCAGCTCCAGGTCGAAGAACTGCCCTTCGTCGATCCCGACCACTTCGGTGTCCGGGCGCACGCGTGTGAGCAGCTCGGCCGACTTCTTCACGTTCTCCGAGGCGATCCTCATTTCGCTGTGCGAGGTGATGTGATCATTACCGTAGCGGTCGTCGATCGTGGGCTTGAAGATCTGCACCTTCTGCCGCGCAATCTGTGCGCGGCGCAGCCGGCGGATCAGCTCCTCGCTCTTGCCGCTGAACATGCTGCCGGTGATGACCTCGATCCACCCGCTGGCCCTTCCAGTCGGGTGATGGACGATCGCGTGGTCGTGTGACGTCATCGGGTCATCGGGTGAGCGGGGCATCGGGCCACGTGATCGGATATCGAATCAAACCCGCGACTGGTATTCGCCTGTCTCCGTGTTCACGCGGATCACGTCTCCCTCGCTGACGAACGGAGGGACCTGGACGACCAGCCCGGTCTCGAGCTTCGCCGGCTTGAGCTGCGCGCTCGCGGTCGCCCCCTTGATGGCCGGAGTCGTCTCCTCGACCCTGAGGTCGACGGTCTGCGGCAGCTCGATGCCGACCGCCTCGCTGCCGTAAAACTCGACGTGGATGGTCATTTCCGGGATGAGATACCCGACAGTGTCGCCGAGCGCCTCCGCCGAGATGTGAATCTGCTCGTAGGTCCCGGTGTCCATGAAGTGGAACGAGTCGCCGTCGCTGTAGAGGTACTGCATCTCCCGCTCGTCGAGCGTCGCGCGCTCGACGTCCTCTTCCGCCCGGAACTTGGTGTCAGTGAGCGTCGTGGTCCGGATGTTCCGCATCCGCGCCTGCACGAACCCGCGCTTGTTGCCCGGCGTCATGTGATGCAGCTCGAGGATTCGGAACAGATCCGCGCCCATCTTGATGAGCATGCCCTTCCGAAGTCGCGTCGCCTGAACTGAGCTCATTTCTGTCGTCCTTGGAACCCTTGATGCTAACACATCCATGCTACGATTCGACACATGGTGCGCGATCCGCTGCGCGATCTCCTGTCGCTGTCGGATCATCTCGACCGCCTCGATGGCCTCGCCGAGCGCGACGGCGAGGGCTGGCTGCCGCCCGTCGACGTCTACGAAACTCCGGATCGCTACATCGTCACCGCCGAGCTGCCGGGGATGGACCACCGGGACATCAAGATCGACGCGCGCGAGGAAGGGCTGTCGCTTCGCGGACGCCGTCCGGACGCCGGCATCCCGCCGCACGCGTACCATCGAATCGAGCGCGGCCAGGGGCCGTTCGAGCGCCGCTTCGTGTTCGCCGAGCCGATCGACGTCGAGCAGATCGCCGCCGAGTTCCACGACGGCGTGCTCGCGATCACCATCCCGAAGCTGGCCGCCAGGCGAATCACACTGAGATAAGGTTCCAAGGGTTCCGAGGTTCTTGTGAAAAAACTGATTCTTGCGGTCGTGTTGGTGTCGTGCGGGGCAATGGCCGCCCTCGTCGTGTCGGGACGGATGCGCGTAAATGAGGACGCGGCGGCCGGTCAGAACGACGCGGCGGTCCCGCCGGCTACCGAACCGGCGGCGGCGCAGCCGCGGCTCACGGGCGGACCGGACTTTTCACAGATCGCGGAGCGAACGATCAACGGCGTGACCAACATCTCGTCGATTCAGCCGGCGAGTCAGCGCGTCCCGATCGACGATCCGGTTCTCCGCTACTTCTTCGGCGACGACGACGTCTTCGGGCGGCAGCGACGCTTGCAGAGCCTCGGATCCGGCGTCATCGTCTCTGTGGACGGCTACGTCCTGACGAACACACATGTCGTCGGCAGCCCGAACGCGGTGGTCACCGTCGCGCTGGGGGACAAGCGCGAGCTGCCGGCGACGGTCGTCGGCGTGGATCCCATGACCGATATCGCGGTGCTCAGAATCGAGGGCTCGAACCTGCCCGCGATCCCGTGGGGAGATTCCTCGAAGCTGAAGATTGCCGAGTGGGTCCTCGCGATCGGCAACCCGTACCAGCTCAGCCAGACAGTGACGCTCGGGATCGTCAGCGCGATCGGCCGCAGCCTCGAAGGACGCGTCGCCGGCTACGAGGATTTCATCCAGACCGACGCGGCCATCAACCCGGGCAACTCGGGGGGCGCGCTCATCAACAGCCGCGGCGAGCTCGTCGGTATCAACACCGCAATCTTCAGCCAATCGGGCGGCTACCAGGGCATCGGCTTCGCGGTGCCCAGTAACGTCGCGCGCCGCATCATGGCCGAGCTGAGGCAGCACGGCGAGGTCCGCCGGGGCTGGGTCGGCATTACGGAGGTCGCGTCGCTCACTAGCGCGCTCGCGCGCGAACTGGGAGTCGAGTCCACGCGCGGAGCGATCGTGATCAATATGGTGCGCGGCTCAGCGTTCGACGCGGGGCTTCGCCCGGAGGACGTCATCGTGTCGTTCAACGGGCAGCCGGTCAACGATGCCTCCCACCTCCTGCGGCTGCTCGCCGATGCCCCGATCGGCAGCACCGTCACGCTGGGGGTGATCCAGGAGGGAGAACGGCGTGAGATCAAGGTGCGCATCGCGCAGCGCGAGGTGCCCCGCCGCCGCCGGGCGTTGTAGCCGGCGGCAATTTTACGGCGCCGCCGTCCGGACGACCGCCGGCGAGGCGGCATCCGACAGAAACAGGCGCGGCGCGCCGGTACCGTCGGCGCGCACGGCCCAGAGATCGGGCGCCGCCGCCGCGCGGCCGGATCGATCCGGGATACCGTAGACAATCTGCTCCGCATCCAGCCACTCGGCCTGATCGTCCACGCTCGAACGCTCGGCCGCCAGCGGCGTCTCCTGCAGCGTCCGGAGGTCGAGCACGGTGAGCTGCCAGCGAACGTTCGCGAGCGCCGGGATGCGCCGCTTGAACACGAGACGCGTGCCGTCCGGCGACAGCGACGGGCACTCGGCGTTCTCGCGCAGCGTGACCGCCGTGCGCGAGCTCACGTTCCCTTCAATGAGGTACGTCCGCCCGCCGGTGCCGAGCGTTGCGTAGAAGCGCGGCGAGTCCTTCGCGAACGTCACCCCCCAGAAGTTGAAATCGGGCGAAGCGAGCCGCCGGCCGTCGCGCGTGATCGTGAACGTCTCGAGATCCCCGAAGGACTCGCCCGTCGTCAGATCGAAGATCTCGGTGCGCGTCGAGAAGCCGGTAACGGCGTACGAGTGCCCGGCGACGAAGACGGTGAAGGCGCCGTAACGGCCGTCCGGCGAGACCCGCGCGCGGCTGGGATACCCCGGAAGCGGCAGGCTCCGCACCCGCCGGAACGAGTCGTCGAAGAGATCGAGTCGGTACCGGTTGAGCACGGGGTCGTCCCCGGTCAGACAGACGCCACGTCCGGCGGCGACGTACACGCGGTCGCACACGAGGTCGGTCGCGTAGCGCGGGCCGGCAGGCGCCTCCGGTTCGGTGACGAGCACGCGCCCCCACGTCTCGGCCTCGGCGCTGAGAAAGACGACGTGCGGCCGGTGTCGCAGCTCCACCGGAGGTGGAGGCAGCGATGACGCGGCGCCGGCGTGCGTCGAGTCGCCGGTCGCGTTCACCCGCCGCTTCGCCAGGAGCGCGTACGACACGGCGAGCGCGATGCAGATCACGGACAGGATCGCGAACGCCCACACGCGCGTCCGGGAGACCGCGGCGGGCCAATCAGGCTTCTGAGGTTTCATGAGTGGCCAGGTTGCCGGTGCGTCCGAGGAGCGCCGCGCCGGCGAGCGCGCCGCACGCGAGGCCGGCGCCATAACACGCGACCGCAAATTCCGGTCCGCGCCACGTCCAGAGCGCGCCGAACGTCACCGAGGCGAGCAGTCTGGACAGGCTCGTCACCGTCGTCAGGACCGCCAATCCCGTGGCGTACCCGGCCGGCGGGACCGCCGTGCTCGCGAGCGCGACGAGCACGCCGTCGGTCGCGGCATAGTACGCTCCGAGCAGCATCAGCACAACCACGACGAAGGCGGGATGCGCCACCGGGACGAACAGGGCGGCGTAGGTGAGACCGAGCATGGCGTACCCGGTCAGCAGCACGCGGCCGCGGCCCCAGCGATCCGCCAGCCGTCCGGCCGGCGCCGCGAGCAGCAGGTACGCGAGCGACGTGCCGACGTACATCAGCGGCAGCGCTTCCACGCTCGTCGACAGCCGGTTCTGGAGCCGCAGGTAGAGGAACCCGTCGCTGATGGTCATCACCGACAGGATCCCGCCGACGATCGCGATCGTCCGGAAGCGCGCCTCGCGCAGCGGGGCGAGCAGGAACCGCAGCGACATCGCCGGCGGCGCGGCCGCGGCAGCATCCGCTCGCGGCGGCGTGACGAGCAGGATGAGGATCCCCGATCCGATCATCGCCGCGCAGAAGCTCGTCACGAAGACCACGTCGAAGCCGCCGCGGACGAAGGCCAGTACGCCGAACGCCGCGAGCGGTCCGAGCATGGCACCCGCGGCGTCCAGCGCGCGGTGGACGCCGAAGACGGTCGCGCGATCCTCGCGCGCGCTGGCGAGCGCAATCATCGCGTCGCGCGGCGCCGTGCGGAGTCCCTTGCCGGCGCGGTCGAGCGCGATGACGCCGGCGAGCGCGCTCCAGGCGCCACCCGCGGCGAGCAGCCCGAGCTTGCAGACGGCCGACAGCAGATACCCGGCGGCTGCGACCTCCTTGTGACGCCGCCAGCGATCCGCCACGAGCCCTCCCGCCGGCCGCAGCACGGCGGTGACGCCCTGATACAACCCGTCGAGCACGCCGAACTCCAGCGGAGAAAAGCGCAGATAGAGCACGAGGTACGCGGGGAGGACGCTGTTGACCATCTCGGACGAGACGTCGGTGAAGAGGCTCGTGAAACCCAGCAACCACACCGTGGGTGCGACCCTGCGCAGCCGCGCCGGCCTGGCGGCCGCGTCCCGGATGCCGGGGGCGTCTATCGGGTACACGTCACCGCCGCGCTTGAGAGGTCGATCAACCGCCACTCCTGCTCGACGCCGACGTTGATGCCGATCCGCCGCGTCCAGCGGAGGCACCGGCCACGGGCGAGACCGCGATCCTCGATCCGGAGCGGGCCGCGCGTCAAATCCAGGCGGTTCTGCCGGAGGGAGATGCCCAGCGCGCGCGTGAGGTTGCCCGGCCCGCGGCACAGGTCCGCGGTGCCGAACTCGTTCGCGCGGCGTCCCGTGCCGCGGGCACGGCGGCGCCGCATCAGCGCGATCCCGTCGAGCGGCTCGAGCGCGCGGATCAACACCGCTGCGGGTGATCCTGAGGCTTCGGTCACCGCGTTCACGAGGTAGTGGATCCCGTAGTTGAGATAGACGTACGCGAAGCCGGGCGGGCCGTACAGCGGCTCGTTACGGCGCGTCGGACCCGGAGCGGCGTGGCAGGCGGGATCCTTCTCGCCGATGTACGCCTCCACTTCGACGATGGCGCCCGAGGCGAGGCCGGCCGGCGTGTAGTGGACGAGCACCATGCCGATCAGGTCTTCGGCGACCTGCAGGGTCGGCCGATCGTAGAACGACCGGGACAGCGCTCGCACGTGCTACCGCTTCATCCGTTCCAGCGCGCGCTGGGCGAGGGTGCGGAGACGCTCGTCCGGATCCCTGAGGAGCGGTTCGAGCGTCCTGCGAGAGGCGGGCGCCAGCTCGAGCAGGTACGCGAATGCCTGAGGCGCGGTATGCGGCACGCGCAGGGCCTCGACAAGGCGATGCTGGTAGGCCTGGTCGAGCCGGCAGAGCG
The DNA here is from genome assembly GCA_050745085.1 of Vicinamibacterales bacterium. GTDB lineage: Bacteria > Acidobacteriota > Vicinamibacteria > Vicinamibacterales > 2-12-FULL-66-21 > DATAEE01. The sequence continues at coordinate 5,783 of JBOGJB010000097.1, read as the reverse complement.
CGAAGGTCATCGCGAGCTGCGCAAAGGTGTCCTTCTCTCTGGCGAACGCTGCTTCGAGCGCCGCCGCGGAGCCGGCCTGGCCGCTCCGCCCGAGGCCTTCGGCGCCGAGCCGGCGGGCGCCCGCTTCGCGATCGCCCAGCGCCGACTCGAACGCGGGAACGCTCGAGGCGTGGCCGATCCCGGCGAGCCCCTCGAACGCGGCGAGCGCGAGATCGCCGCGCTTGTAGTGGGCGAGCTGATCGTTCAGCCCCTGCACCGCGCGCTCGTCGCGTATCTGGCCGAGCGCTCGCATAGCGGCCGCCTTGACGCGCGCGTCGCGATCGTTGATCGCCTCGATCAGCGCGTCCCCCGCCGACGCGATCCGCAGCCGGCCGGCGACCGCGGCCGCTGCCTCCCGCGTGCCTGGATCGTCGTGTTTCAGCAGCGCGGCCAGCGTGGCTGCCTGCTCCGGTGTGGGCGCCGCGCCGATCGACCCCAGCGCAAAAAGCGCCTCGCGGCGCACGCGACGGTCCTCGTTCTGACCGGCCGTCAGGAGCGCGTCGACGAGCGCCGGCGGCACAGGGCGCGAGAGCGTCGCGATGGGCCCGTACGCGAAGGTATTCTCCGCCAGCGTCCCGCGCGGCGCGGCGATGAGGAAGGGCGCGCGTCGCCGGCCGGACGTGTCCTCGGCGAGATACCCCTGGAGGGCGGCATCGATGGCCTCGACCTGAATGCGGCTGTCGTCACCTTTCGCGATGGCGTCGTAGTTCGCGCTCTGTGGCCGGGCCGCGGTCGCCGGCTGCGCACCCTGCATCCCGACCAGAGACCAGAGACCGGAAACCAGCAACGCGATCATGAGGAGTAGGCGTGCAAGCGGCCGGCGGCGAGCACGGTCTGCAGGTGGCGCCCGGTGTGCGAGGCATGGACCTGCGCGACCTGCTCCGGCGTGCCGACCGCGACGATCTCTCCGCCTTCGTCTCCGCCTTCGGGTCCGAGGTCGATGACCCAGTCGGCCGTCTTGACGACGTCGAGGTTGTGCTCGATCACGAGCAGGCTGTGCCCCGCCTGCAGCAGCTTGCGGAATGCCGCGAGGAGCTTGGCGATGTCGTCGAAGTGCAGACCGGTCGTCGGCTCGTCGAGGATATAGAGGATGCGCTCGCCCGTCGTCGACGCCAGATGGGCCGCGATCTTGATGCGCTGCGCCTCGCCGCCCGACAGCGTCGTCGCCGGCTGGCCGAGGCGCAGGTAGCCGAGGCCAATCTCGTCGAGCACCTGCAGCCGGCGGAGGACCTTGGGCGAGTTGGAGAAGAACGCGAGCGCCTCGCGCACGGTCATGTCCAGCACCTGATCGACGCCGCGGCCGCGGTACCTGACCTCGAGGACCTGTGGTTTGAAGCGCTTGCCGTCACAGTGCTCGCACGGGACGAACACGTCGGCGAGAAACTGCATCTCGACGCGGACTTCCCCTTCGCCTTCGCACGCCTCGCACCGCCCGCCCGGCACGTTGAAGGAGAAGTGGCTCGCCGACAGTCCCCGCGAACGCGCGTCCTTCGTCCCCGCGAACAGCTCGCGGATCGGATCGAACGCCTTCAGATAGGTGACGGGATTGGACCGCGGGGTCCGCCCGATCGGGGCCTGATCGACCAGGACGACGTCGCTCACCAGCTCCGAGCCTTCGAGCCGCCGGTGCAGGCCGACGCGGCGATCCCATTCGCCCTTGACGCGCTTGAGGCCCGCGTAGAGCACGTCGTGCACGAGCGTGGACTTCCCCGAGCCGCTGACTCCCGTCACGCAGGTCAGTGTGCCAAGCGGGATCTCGACGTCTATGTCCTTCAGGTTGTGCTCCGCTGCGCCGACCAGCCGGAGCTTCTGCGCCGTGTGCTTGCGGCGCGAAGCCGGCACGGGGATCGCCAGCTCATCGCGCATATACTTCGCGGTCAGCGATCGTGGCTCCTGCCGGAGCCCCTCGACCGACCCGGCGAAGACGACCTTGCCTCCCTGCTCGCCGGCCCCGAGACCGAGGTCGACGATGTAGTCGGCGACGCGGATCATGTCGGCGTCGTGCTCGACGACGAGAACCGTGTTCCCCTGGTCGCGGAGTTGCCGCAGGATTGCAATCAGCCGCTCGTTGTCGCGCGGGTGGAGGCCGATCGACGGCTCGTCGAGCACGTACAGCGTGCCCACGAGCGCCGAGCCGAGCGAGGTCGCGAGGCTGATGCGCTGCGACTCGCCTCCGGAAAGCGTCGACGACAGCCGGTCGAGCGTCAGATAGTCGAGGCCGACGTCTTTGAGGAACGTCAGCCGCTTCCGGATCTCGAGCAGGACCTTGCCGGCGATCGTCGCGTCCTTCTCCGACAGCTCGAGGCTCGCGAAGAACCGGTCGGCGTCGCGGACGGTCAGCGCGCACAGGGCGTCGATCGTGATGCTCCCGACGCGGACGTCGCGCGCTTCGCGGCGCAGCCGCGCCCCGCCGCATTCCGGGCAGGTCAGATAACCCCGGTACCGGCTCAGGAACACGCGGACGTGGACCTTGTATTTCTTCCGCTCGAGCCAGCGGAAGAAGCCCTTGACCCCTTCGTACTCGCCGTCCCCTTCCATGACGAACAGCTTCTCGTCAGGCGTCAGCGCGGCCCACGGCGTGTCGATCCGCACGCCCTTCGCGCGCGCTGCGCGCTTCAGCTCGGCGAGGTGCGCGCGGTAGTGCGGCTTGCTCCACGGCTCGATCGCGTTCTGCTGGATCGACCGCGTCGGATCCGGGACGACGAGATCCATGTCCAGCTCGATGATGTTGCCGAACCCGTGACACGTCGGGCACGCGCCGAACGGGTTGTTGAAGGAGAACAGCCTCGGCTGCGGCGCCTCGTACACGATGCCGCAGTCACGGCATTCGAAGCGCTCGCTGAAGCGGTGGACCGTCGTCTCGTCCGGCGCGTCGACAAGCTGGATCGCAAACGCCGCGCCTCCCCCTTCGAGATAGGCGGTTTCGATCGAGTCGGTCAGACGGGTCCGCAACTCTTCGGTCCCTGGTCCTTGGTCCCTCGTCCCTGGTCCTTGGTCCCTGGTCCCTGGCCCCTCGATGCGAATCCGATCGACGATGATCTGCAGGCTCGCGCGGTCTTTCAGTACCGCCGGATCGACCTCGTCGAGCGCGACGGCCTGGCCGTCCACGAGCACGCGGCCGAAGCCCTTCTTGCGCAGGTTCTCGAGCGCCGCGCGCACTGCCTCGGCGGCGCCGGCGCCGTTCACACGGCCGCCGTTGGCCTGGCCGTTCTCGACAGGCTCATCCGCCTCGTCCAGCTCCGGCTCGTCGGCGGGGGACGCCATCGGCGCCATCGACACGATCGGCATGTCGAACCCGATGAGCAGCCGGGCCGGCAGCGCCGTGAGCCGGCGCGCGACAACCTCGGCGGTTTCCCGCACGACTTCCTTCCGGCAGTTCCTGCAGAACGTGCGGCCGATCCGCGCGTACAGCAGCCGCAGGTAGTCGTGGATCTCGGTCGTCGTGCCGACCGTCGACCGGGGATTCCGCACGCTGTTCTTTTGGCGGATCGCGATCGCCGGCGAGATCCCCTCGATGCGGTCGACGTCCGGCTTCTCCATCCGCTCGAGGAACTGGCGGGCATAGGCGGAAAGCGACTCGACGTAGCGCCGCTGGCCTTCGGCGTAGATCGTGTCGAAGGCGAGCGACGACTTGCCCGACCCGCTCACGCCGGTCATCACGATGAGCTGCGCGGCGGGCAGCGTCACGTCGACGTTCTTGAGGTTGTGCGTCCGCGCGCCGCGAACAACGAGCGGGCTCGCGGCACCCGATGCGTGGTCAGCCATGCATTCTACAGCGAGCGTTTTCGGAGGGAGCCTAAATAAAGGATGGTATCAGAGTTTCGGACCGCGCTCCAGCTTTCTGACCGGCGTGCCGACGTAGGTCGTGTTCCCCTCGAGCCGTGTGTACTTGGGGACGAGGCTCAGCGCGCCCACCTGACAGCCCGGCCCGGCCGAGACGCCGATGCCGACGACGCTGCCGAGGCCGATGGTGGTGTTGCGGCCGAGGCGTACGGTCGCCGTCTTGACCAACCCGCGCTCGACCGTGTGACCCGACAGGTGGACGTCGTCACCGATCACGACGTGGTCGTCGAACTCGAGCATGTTGTGGTCGTTGACCGCGAGGCTGTTGATGTAGACCCCTTTGCCGAGCCGCGCGCCGTTCGCGCGGAGATACATCGCCCAGAGCGGCGTCGCGCGGAACACCGCCCCCGCGAACAGCCGTACGACGTGGACCGAGGCCATGTAGCGCGCCCAGTTCATCAGCGGCCACTCGAGATCGGCGATCCGCATCTCGGTGTCGCGCGGCGTCCGCCAGCCGAGCAGCCCGGTCATCCACGCCGACAGCATCATCAGCGCGAAGGCGAAGATCAGGTACGTGGGGATGAACGCCATGCTGAGCGCGACGATCGCGACCGGCCGCGAGGGATACTCGCGGGCGAAGAACAGATCCCAGAAGAGCGCCGCGGGGAGAACCGACAGCCCGAAGACGAGGCTCTCGACGACGAGTATCGTGAAGAGCGTCCAGCCGATGCGCAGCACCGCGCGCGGGCGCCATTCAAGTCTGAGGGCAGGCTCCGCCGTTGTCGGCGCACTGGTCGGAACGGCCATGGGTCGCCGAGAGCGTAGCGTTCGGGTGGCCCGACGTCAATTCGGCTACGCCGTTCGGGGAATCGTCGTCGCTGCATGAAACCGCGGCGGCGACAGCAAGAAGAACCACCAGACGAAACGCTGAATTCGCCATAAACTGGCGAGCCTGAGAGACACGCCCTCCAGAGACTGGGCGGCCCGCCCTCCAAGAGTGCGGAGTATGCACGGCTCCAGACAGAATCAACTGGCTGTGCTCGGGCTATACTTGGCGCCGCAGGAGGAGGATCCCGATGGACACTCACGTCAAGGTGCTCGGCGTGCTCCACATTGTCCTCGGCGCGCTCGGGGTGTTCGGCGCGCTCGTGCTCATGCTGGCGTTCGGGAGCGCGGGCGGGATTGTCGGCGCCTCGGCGGATCCGGACGACGCTCGCATCGCGCTCCCAATCATCGGCCTCGCCGGCGCCGGGCTCGTCGCGTTCGTCCTCCTGACGTCAGTGCCGGGCATCGTCGCCGGCTGGGGCCTGCTGAAGTTCCGGCCGTGGGCCCGCATCCTCGCCATCGTGCTGTCCATTTTCGCCCTCATCATGATCCCGCTCGGGACGATCGTGGGCGTCTACGGGCTGTGGGTGCTCCTCAACAAGGATACGGAGCGGCTGTTCATGGGCGCGCCGCCGCAGCCGCAAGTCCCTTGACCGGGCCGCGTGCTAGAATTACGCTTTGCCCCGCGCGATTTCCGCGAGAAAGGGCCGGCGTAGCTCAGTCGGTAGAGCAGCTGATTCGTAATCAGCAGGTCGTCGGTTCAAGTCCGACCGCCGGCTCCATGAGACGTTTCTGACGTCATCAGACATTCCGAAGGCGGCGCCGAGACGCCGATCATCATCCGACGATTCGAGACAGGACAGGAGAGGTTGAATGGGTCGTAAACTTTACGTGGGTAATCTGCCCTTCGAGACGGGGGAGGCGGACCTGCAGGCGCTCTTCGAGCGTGTAGGCGCCGTGGACTCCGTGCGGGTCATGCGCGACCAGGCGACCGGCCGGGCGCGCGGGTTCGCGTTCGTCGAGATGGCCAGCGACGCCGACGCGCAGAAGGCGATCACCGAGCTGCACGAGTCGCAGTTCGGCGGCCGGACGCTCACGGTCAACGAAGCGCGCCCGCGGCCGGAAGGGGGCGGAGG
>JBOGJB010000096.1:0-6448 GCA_050745085.1 Vicinamibacterales bacterium | reverse complement strand
CCGGTGACGTCGAAGTTCTCCAGCGCCAGCCCGAGCGGATCGATGACCCGGTGACACGAGGTGCAGGCCGGGCTGCGCCGATGGATTTCCATGCGCTCGCGCACCGAGAGCAGCCGGCCCTCTTTGGCGGCGTGCGTCTCGTCGAGATCCGGCACGTCGGGAGGCGGCGGCGGCGGGGGCGAGCCGAGGAGCACTTCCATGACCCACTTGCCGCGCAGCACGGGCGAGGTCCGATCAGCGACGGAGGTCATCGTCAGGATGCTACCCTGGCCGAGCAGACCGCGGCGGTTCTCGCCCGCGAGGCGCACGCGCTGGAAGCGGGCGCCGGTGACGTTCGGGATGTCGTAGTGCCGGGCCAAGCGCTCGTTGACGAACGTGTAGTCCGCCGTCAGCAGCTCGAGGACGCTCCGGTCCTCGCGGACGAGGCTCTCGACGAACAGCTCGGTCTCGCGCTGCATCGCCTCGCCGAGCGTGTGGTCGTACTGCGGATACTGCAGCGGGTCCGGATGGATCTTCTCGAGATCCTGCAGGCGCAGCCACTGCGCGGCGAACCTGGTCGCCAGCGTCGCGGCGCGCGGGTCCGCGAGCATCCGGCGCACCTGCTTCTCGAGGACGGCCGGAGTCCTGAGCGTGTCCCCGGCTGCGGCGCCGAGCAGCTCGGCGTCCGGCGCGGAAGCCCAGAGGAAGTACGACAAGCGCGACGCGAGATCCAGGTCGCGGAGGCGGTAGTTCTGACCGGGCCTGGCGTTCGCGCGCGCTTCTTCGAGCCGGAAGATGAAATGCGGGCTCGCCAGAATCGCCTGCAACGCGGTCCGGATGCCGGACTCTAAGTCCCCGGCCTGCCGCCCCGCCTTGTAGAACGTCATCAACCCGTCGAGATCCTCGGGCGTTACGGGACGACGGTACGCGCGCCGCGCCAGATCGGCCACGATCTTCGACGCGCACGGCGTCTCTTCCTCGGGCGCGACCGGCCGGCACGTGAAGACCTTACGGCGGCTGGGTGTCTCCGACACGCCGGTCACCTTGTGCGGCCCGACGATCGCCAGGTCCCGAAGGTGCGGCAGCGTCGTGACGCCGAGCGCGCTGCCGATTTGCGTGTCGGCCAGCGTGTGCTGGACCGGCGCCAGGACATCGTCCACGGGCCCTTCAAACCGTTGAATGAATGCGGCAGAGACGCGTTGCGGACCCGCCTTCACGGTGATCTGCGGCGTCTGCAGGTTCATCCCGTTGGGGTCCGCCTCGCTCATCCGCGGGTTGATGTCGAGGAGCGCCTTCCGCTCGCCGTTGATGGACACCTCGAGCTGCTCGTTCCGCGCCATGCTGCCGTACAGCTGGCCGGTCGGGATCGAATGGAGCATCATTCGGAACGTGTACTCGCCGTCGGCCGGAAAGTTGTGGATGACGGAAATGCCGCCGCGCGTGCCGAAGGGGGCGCCGTCGACGTGCGTCAGCTGCGACGCTGTCCGCGGGAGCTTGTGGGTCGTCGAGGTCGGGCTCGCGTCCGGATCGCCGAGCGCGTCGCGGCTGATCTTCCCCGCCGCGCGCAGATAGCCTTCGAGCAGCGTTGGCGAGAGCGACTGCACGTCAGCGATGTTGTCGAAGTTGTGGCTGATGGTGTCCGGCGGCAGGAACGCCGTGACGTCCACGTCGATAGCCAGCAGATCGCGAATCGACCGGGTGTACTCGGCCCGGTTCAGCCGCTGGAACGTGCGCCGGCCGGGATTCGGTCGGGCGGCCGCCGCTTTATCGACGTGCGCTTCGAGCGACGCGGCAAGCGCGTCGGTCGTCGCCGCGTCCGGCCGGTCCTGGCCCATGGGCGGCATCATGCCGGCCCGGAGCTTGCGGATCATCTTCTCTGCGACGTCCGCCGCCCGGTCGGCGCGCGCCGGATCGAACGACTGCAGGCTCAGCCCACCCTTTTCCTTGTCGTCGTCGTGGCAGGTAAGGCAGTACTCCTCGATGAGCGCGCGTTGCGATTGCTGTGTGAGCGTGGAGGTGTGCGAAACGGCGAGCCGCGGAGGCTTTCGCTCGGCCTGCGTGGCCGGAACCGCCAGGCAGAAGGCGACGACGACGGCGCCGAGGACGGCCGCGGCGGAGTTCCTCATTGTCGGCCCCAGGCAGGGCGCGTACACTCTCCCGGCAGTATACGGCCGTCGAGGAGGAAACAGTAAGCCTTTCCCGGCCCGGAAAGAGGTGTCCGATGAGGTCGAGAGCGGGCCTGATCCCATTGATCGCGTGCGCCTTAGCGGCGCTCGCCGGCCCACCGCTCGTCGAGGGACGGAGGGCGCCGCGGCACAATCGCATCATCGATCTTCTGTCGCAGAACAAGATCGTATTCGGCTGGTTTGCGCCCGCTCGAACGGCCGAGGCGGCCAGGAAGGCCGCGGCCGATTCGCAGATGGACTTCATCTTCCTCAACATGGAGCAGGTCCAGAGCTACAACCCTGCCGAGGTGAAGGCGTTCATGCAGGCGATGGCCGAAGACGGTCTCTCGAAGAATCCCAACGATCATCCGTTGATGACCCGGCTTCCAATCTTCCACAACGATCCCGCGGCCGCCCGGCAACGGACCGCGGAGATGCTGGACCTCGGCGCGCACGCGATCGTGTTTCCGGACCTGGAGAGCCGCGAAGAGGCGGAACAGGCGATCGCGGCGATGCGCTTCGCTCCCTCCGGCGTTCGCCCGGACGATGTGGGCGGCGCGCCTGCGTTCTGGGGACTGTCTTCGCAGGACTATAGGAAGAAAGCGGACGTCTACCCGATCAATCCGGACGGCGAGCTGGTGTCGTTCTTCATCATCGAAAGCGAGAAGGGCATCGCGAACAGCAGGGAGATCACGCGCGTCAGGCCGACGATCGCGACCCCCGGTCCCGGAACCCTGCGGCGCGTCTACCAGGGAGACATGGTGAAGGTGGAGCACGCCATCCAGACGCAGCTCGCATCGTGCAAGGAATTCAACGTGCCGTGCGGCATCACGGCCAACGCGAAGGACGTCGAGAAGCGCATTCAGGAGGGCTTCCGCGTCATCATCATCTACGACCGGGATTATCCGGAGACGATCAAGGTGGCACGCCAGGCGGCGGGGCGGTAGAGGACGCGGAGATCGAGCGAGAGCGCAGAGACGGGATTAAACGCGGAGCACGCAGAGATCGCAGAGGGAAGCAAACACGGAGACCACCGGGAACACGGGGCCCGGAAAAGCGCAGGACGCGTGGAGACGTCTGCGTGCTGTCACGCCGACGCCGCGCTCCGCGCGGCGCTGATGTGTGAAGCGCGGCGGACGTGAGCAGGTGTCGGTGTGGTGTTGCTCACGTCCGTCGCGCTTCACACGGCAGCGAGGCCCGGCTTTGCCGGGCCCGTCGGCGTGACAGCACCCCGTGGTCTCCGTGAGCTCCGTGTTTCACCTCTCTGCGTTTTCTGCGGCCTCCGCGTTTAGTTCCGTCTCAGCGCCCTCCCACCAACTCCGCGCCCTGCTCCGTTGGAGACGCAGCCTTCGCCAGCCCGACCGCGTCGAGTATGAATGCGTACCGGAACGCCGTCTCCCGCAGCCGGTCGTAGCGTCCTGAGCTGCCGCCGTGCCCACCCGCGAGATTGATCTTGAAGTACAGCGGGTTGCTGTCGGTCTTCGTGGCGCGGAGTCTCGCCACCCACTTTGCCGGCTCGAAGAACATCACCTGCGAGTCGTTGAGCGAGGTCGTCACGAGCAGCCAGGGATAGGCTTTCTTCTCGACGTTGTCGTACGGCGAGTAGCTGCGCATGTACTTGTAGTGCTCGGCGTTCTGCGGGTTCCCCCACTGCTCCCATTCCTGCGCGGTCAGCGGCAGCGACGAGTCGAGCATCGTGTTGATGACGTCCACGAACGGGACGTCGGCGACGATCGCCTTGAAGAGATCCGGCCGCATGTTGGCGACCGCCCCCATCAGGAGGCCGCCCGCGCTGCCGCCGTTTGCCACGAGGCGATCCGGTCGCGTGTAGCCGTTCTTCACCAGGTACTCGGCGACGTCGATGAAGTCGTTGAACGTGTTCTTCTTCTTCAACATCTTCCCGTCGTCGTACCACTGCCGGCCCATCTCCTGGCCGCCGCGGATGTGCGCGATCGCGTAGGTCATACCGCGGTCGACGAGGCTGAACACGTTCGAGTTGAACGTCGGCTCCATCGTGGCGCCGTAGGAGCCGTAGGCGTAGAGCAACAGCGGTGCCGGGCCCGGCGTGGCGTTCTTCTTCATGAGGATCGACACCGGCACCTGCACGCCGTCGCGCGCCTGCGCGATCCGGCGCTGGACCTCGTAGCGCGTGCCGTCGAAGCCGCTCGGGATCTCCTGGCGCTTCTTCAGCTCGCGCTGTTTCGTCTCCATGTTGTAGTCGTACACGGATGACGGCGTCACGAACGACGAGTAGCTGAAGCGGAACACGTTGCTGTCAAACTCCGGGTTCTGGCTGGGGAACACGCCGTACGCCGTCTCGGGGAACGTCACCTCGTACGAGCGATCGGGGGCCAGCTCGATGACGCGCAGGCGCCGGAGCCCGTCGCGGCGCTCGGTCACGACGGCGAACTTCTGGAAGATGTCCACGCCCTCGATGAACGCCTCGGGCCGATGCGCCACCCAGTCCTTCCACCCCGCCGGCGACCCGTCGCCGTCGGGCGCGCGGACGATCCGGAAGTTGCGCGCGCGGTCGTTGGTCAGGATGTAGAAGAACCCGCCGCCGTGCTCGATGCTGTACTCCACGTTCGCGCGCCGCGGCGCGACGACGCGCGGCGCGTCCGTCGGGGTCGCGCTGGAAATCACCCGCCACTCCGACGAGGTGAAGCCGTCGGCCGGGATGAAGATGAACTTCTCGCTGCGCGAGCGGAACACCGACACATTGTTGAGAACGTCGTCCTCCTGGAACACTTTGACGTCCTGTTCCTTCGGCGCGCCGGTCACGTGGCGCCACACCGCGTTCCCCCGCTTGGCCTCGTCCGCGGTCATATAGAAGAACGTCTTGTTGTCGTCGGCCCAGGCGGTTCCGTTCCAGACCTTCGGAATCGAGTCGATGATCCCGCCCGTCGCGAGATCCTTCGCGTAGAGCGTGTACTCGCGGAATGCGGTCAGGTCTTCGAGGTACAGCAGCTTCGAGCCGTCGGGGCTGACGTCGAATCCGCCCAGGGCGTGAAACTTCTTGCCCTCGGCGAGCGCGTTCTGATCGAGGATCACCTGCTCCGCCGCCTCCAGCGTCCCCTGCTTCCGGCAGAAGATCGGATAGCCCTTGCCCTGCTCGGTGCGCGTGTAATACCAGTAGCCGTCCTTCAGGTACGGGACCGCGCTGTCCGACTCCTTGATGCGGCCGAGCAGCTCCTTGTAGAGCGTCTCCTGCAGCGTCTCGGTGTGCTTCATACGCGCCGCCGTGTACGCGTTCTCCGCCTCGAGGTGCTTCATGACGTCCGGGTTGCCCTTGTCGCGCAGCCAGTGGTAGTTGTCCACGAGCGTATCCCCGTGGAGGGTCGTGGTCTTCGAATCGACCTTCGCGACAGGCGGCTTCGCCGGTTCCTGGCCGGCGAGCCGGGCGAGCGTCCCGTTCAGGACGACGGCGCCGACGGCGGCCGCTCCGAGCGTCGCGATGACGATCCGATCAAAACGTGCGCGTGCCATGCTGGGCCTCCATTTTTCCGTTCCACGCTACCACCTCAGAGGGGAGCGCGTCATCGGATTGTGACGAACGGGGGGACTGGCGCGCCGGAGCCGGGACGTGACCTGCGGCGCGGCATGCCGGCTGCGGCCGCCGGGAGCCGGCGCCGGGAACGCGCGCTCCGCTCGCCGATCGCAGCAGCCCGAGTGCTGGGTCCTTGGTTATGCGATGCAGGATTATCCTTATATAAGCAGGACTCGGGATTGACCGTCGCGCTGCCGGGCCTCTATACTCGCCTCTAGTGTTGACGCACATCACCGCCGGGACCCTTACGCAGCGAATCCGAACGACGCGGATTCCGCAGGCCGGGGGTGTGAGCGCGTTGGCGCCGTAAGAGTTCAAACTGAGCGCCTCGACGACAACCCGCCGGCCTCCAGAAGGCCGGCGGGTTTTTTTTTGCTGCGCGATGGTGGTGGGTCTCTAGATCGGCAAAGGCGGCAGGACAATGGTGGTACTGAAATTCGGCGGGACGTCGGTCGCCGGCGCGGAACCGATCGCGCGGGCGGCGGCCATCGTGGCGCGCACACCGGGGCCGCGCGTGGTCGTCGTTTCGGCGCTGGCTGGCGTCACCGATCGGCTTTTGCAGATCGTGCGCCTCGCCGAGGCGGGACGCGTGGGTCCCGCGTGCTTGATGCTCGATCGCGCGGCGGCGCGGCACCGAGATCTCGCCCGCACGCTGGCCGGCGACGGCGCCGCAGACGTCCTCGAGTTCATCGACCGGACTCACGAAACACTCCGCGCGCTCGTCCAGGCCGCCGCGGGCCTTCGCGACGCCTCGCCG
>JBOGJB010000095.1:0-4890 GCA_050745085.1 Vicinamibacterales bacterium | reverse complement strand
AACAGCGTCAGCGCGCGAGCGGCACCCGGCGCGAGCGCCGGATCGCGCGGTCGCGCGTGACGAGCGGCACGTGGTGATGCAGGCTGGTGGCCGCGATGATCTCGTCGGCCGGGTCGCCCCGGAAGTCCAGGGTCCGGATCACCCGGCAGATCTCGAGCGTCACGGGCCACGTGTGAATCCGGGACAGCGTGCGTGTCAGCTCCGGGTCGTCGAGGTCGATCTCGATCCGCCCCAGTTCGGCCAGCTTGGCAATCTCCCACAGCGAGATAGCCGAAATGCTCCAGGTGTCTCGTGAGAGGAGCGCGGACTCTTTCGGCGTGAGCTGGCCGGCGAGCGCGAAGAGCAGCACGTGCGTGTCAAGATTCAGCATCCCAGCGCAGGCCTGTGGACAGAAGGTCGCCCTTGATGACGAGCTTGCCTTTGAGACTCCCGATCAGGGCGGACGAGTCGCTCCCGATCGGGAGCAGCTTGGCGACCGGTCGGCCGTGCTTGGTGATGATGACGCCGTCGGGCCCGACCGAATCGAGCACGGCCAGGCAGTGCTGCTTGAACTCGGCCGCGCCCATTTTCTTGCTCATGCCTGCAATTGTAGATGTGACCAGAAAATATGTCCAGTCTCTGTGTGCGCGTGAAGCGTCCGGCGACTGCTCTCCTCTGCCCTCCGAAGGCGACGTGCCGCGTGACGACCCGCCACACTCAGCATTCAGCATTCAGCAATCAGCAATCAGCAATCAGCAATCAGCAGTGAGGTAGGCTCTCAGCCCGCCGCTGGCGCAGCGTCAGAGTGCCCGCGAACGCCACCACCGCTGCCAGGTGTCCGGCGAACGCCGGCGAGATGACCCCGATACCCCGTCCACTGGTCACCAGTTGCACCGCGAGCGTGACGCCGACGCCGGCCGCCATCGACGCGAACGCCTCGATCTTTCCGGCCCGACGCACGAACAATCCGCCGACGATCGGAATGAGGAGGCTGACGCCGACCAGCGTGTAGAAGATCGTCAGCGCGCCGAGGATCGACGCCGCCAGAATCGCCGCGACGATCCCGAGGGTGCCGCTCGCGATCGCCGACGCGCGCGCGACCTTCAGCACCTGCGCGTCGCTCGCGGCAGGATTCACATAGCCGCGATACAGATCCTGCGCGAGCGACGTCGAGAGCATGAAGAGGACGGTGTCGGCGGTGTTGACGTCGGTCGTGAAGAGGACCGCCAGCGCCATGGCGCCGACGACCGGCGACAGGTCGGACATCAACAGCGTCGGCAGCGCCAGCTCCTGGTCGGCCAGCGCCGGATGCAGCGCGCGCGCCACCATGCCGAGCACCGCGGGCACAAACGCGAACGCGAGGAGGAGGAACGCGTTGAGGCCGACGCCCACCCGCACCGCGCGATCGTCGCGCCCGCCGTAGACCTTTTGCACCAGCCCCGGCGAGACGACGAACGCGGGGCCGAGAAGGATCAGGTACCGCCAACCGCTCCAGAAGTTCCAGTAGTCCCCGCCCGGCGTCCGCGCGACGAGTGCGTCCCAGCCGCCGACCTGCGCGACCGCCAGCGGCACGAGCAGACATAGCACGGCGACCTCGAAGCCGACTTGAATCAGATTCACCCAGACGGCGGTCATCAAGCCGCCCGCGGAGAAGTAGGCCACCGCGACCGCGCCGCTGAGGACGATGCCGACGATGGGCGGCAGGCCGGTGACGACGTGCAGGATCTTCCCGGCGGCGATGAGCTGCGCCCCGAGAATGGCGAGCGTACCGAGCCAGAGCAGCGCGGTGACGGCCGTGCGAACGGCTGGATCGTAGCGCCGCTCCAGGTAGTCCCCCGCCGTCCGCAGCCCGAGCTCGGCGGCGACACGCCGCAGGCGCGGTCCGACGACGAAGGCGAGGACGAGCGATCCGATGCCGGCGGATCCGACCCACCACCACGTGCCGATGCCGCTCCTGTACCCTTCGCCGGCGGCGCCGATCGTGGTGCCCGCGCCGATGTTGCCGGCGATCATCGTGGCGAACAGGAGGCCCGGGCCGAGCCGGCGTCCCGCGACGAAGAACTCGCCGGCGGTCTTCACGCGGCGGCCGAGCCAGAGGCCGACGCCGACCTGCAGCCCCAGGTAGGCCAGGAGCAGCGCGAGATGAAGGTTCACTTCGCGGGTCCGAGGTCGCGGGCCGCGGGGATGCCGGCGACGCTCGTCGCCTGGCGGACCGCGCGGACGATCGCCTCGGCCATCACGTCGGCGGCGAGCGCGCCCACGAGTAAGACGTCCGAGACGGTGGCGTCGCCGGCGCGCGTGCCGGTCGCGAGCGCGAAGATCGTGTCGCCGTCCGCTGGCGTGTGCGAGGGCACGATCGCGCGCGCGAACCCGTCGTGCGCCATCTGCGCCACCTTCGTCGCCTGCGCCTTCGTCAGACGCGCGTTGGTCGCGACGACGCCGATCGTGGTGTTGGCGCCCGGCTCCGCCTCGGTCCGGTCGAACGCGCCGCCGCGCAGCAGCGTGCGGACGTCGGCGAGCCCCTTGCCGTCCTCGGTCCGCATGCCGGCCACGACCCGGGACGTCGCCGGATCGATCACGTCCCCGACCGCATTGACCGCGACGAGCGCAGAGACGACGAGGCCGCTCGGGAGCTGAATGGCCGCAGAGCCGAGGCCCCCCTTCATCGAGCGCGTGTTGCCGCCCATCTTCCCGACGGTCGCGCCCGCGCCCGCGCCGACCGATCCCTCGACGACCGGGCCCGCCCCGGCGTTCTTCGACGCCGTGTACCCGCAGTCGGCGCCGGGCCGGACCTTCGGGTTCCCGCCGACCCACAGATCAATAAGGATAGCGGCCGGGACGATGGGGACCTTCGCGACGCGGACGTCGTAGCCGATGTTGCGCTCCTCGAGATACCGCATCACGCCGGTCGCGGTGTCGAGACCGAACGCGCTGCCGCCGGCGAGCGCGATCCCATGGACCTGTTGCACGCTGTTGACGGGATCGAGCAGGTCGGTTTCCTTCGTGCCCGGCGCGCCGCCGCGCACGTCCACGCCCGCGACCGCGCCCGCCTCGACGAGGATGACGGTGCAGCCGGTCGGCCGCTCGGCGAGCGTGTGATGGCCGACAAGAACGCCGTCGACCGCAGTCAGCCCGCGGTTCGCGGTCCCGCCCGCTTGTCGACCGGCGGCGATCGGCAGTGCGATGGCCACGAGCCACAACGCCAGAAGCGTTCGCATGAAAATGACCTTCCCGCATACTACCGCACGGGTTGGACCGCTAGGGTTCCTGAGGTTCCTAAGGTTCCCTCAGGTTTCAGGTTCCCTCAGGTTCCTCAGGTTCCTCAGATTCCTCAGGTTCCTAGGGTTCCTCAGGTTCCTCAGGTTCCTAAGGTTCTTTGGTTCTTTGGGTTCGGGGTTCAGGCATGGCGTGTGCTCGAGGGCCGGCATGGGCGCCAAGCACTTCACGGAACTGATCGCGTGGCAGCTGGCCAACGAGCTCCGGGACGCGGTGATTGCAGTCACGGCTGCTGCCCGGATCAGCCGCGACTTCAGGTTTTGCGATCAGATTCGAGATGCTTCGGACTCGGTCTGCGCGAACACTGCCGAAGGATTCGGACGGTTCCGACCGGCGGAGTTCGCGCGGTTCCTGGGTATCGCAAAGGGTTCCCTGCACGAAGTGCAGGACCGCCTTCAAAGCGCTCGCAAACGAGGGTATCTGACTGAGACGGAGTTGGCCGTGCTCTGGCGACTCTCCGTGCGCGCCAGCAAAGCGAACGCGTCGCTACAACGCTACCTTCGAACTACCGGTCGCCAAGGTCCTCGCGAACCCCAGGAACTCCCGGAACCCCAGGAACCCCCAGGAACTCCCGGAACCCCAGGAACCCCCAGGAACCCGGGGAACCCGAGGAACCCAGGGAACCCGAGGAACCCAGGGAACCCCAGGAACCCTAAGGAACCCTAGGAACCCTGATTCCGTGCATGAACCGTCGCGAAGCTGCCCAGGATCGGCTTCACGATGTCGGCGAAATCGTTGAAGTGCATGCAGATGGCGTCGGTGTGCGTGCCGTCGCTGAAGACCATCTCGGGGTCGCCGACGAGGGTCGCGTCCACGAACACCCGGTGTCCGTAGAGCGTCCCAAACGGCGGCGTCGCTCCCGGCTCGCACTCCGGATACAGCTCGATAATCTCCGCCTCTGTCGCGAGCCGAATCCCACGAGCTCCAGCCAACGCTCGCAGTCGCTCGAGATCCACCATCAAGTCGGACGGGAGGACCGCCTGAATGGGCTGACCGTCGGCGAAGCAGACGACCGTCTTTGCCCAGTCCCGTTGCGGAACGGCGGCGGTCGCGGCCTCCTCCCGGGCGGTGTAGGCCCTGCGGTGGTGGATGATCGTATGTGGAATGCGTTCCCGCCGGAGGAAATCGCCGATCGATCTAGCGACTCGCATAGCGGCCTCTCTGTTACATAAACTCCTCGATCAGTTTCCGCCGCAGGTCTCCGCCTGCACCCAGCGGCTGCTGCACAAGCAGGCCGGACTGAAGTCCAGGGTCGAGAGCATGGAGACTGGGCGGAGGATCGGGGTTGCGATAGAAGACGCCAATCGGAATCTTCGCGCCCCACTCGAGCGCGGCGTCCATCGCGGCGTGATAGTCCGTGGGATCGTGACGGGTATCTTCCAGCTTATACACACGCTGGCGGAACCACTCGTACGTGTTGTGCTTGTTGAACGTCACGCACGGACTGAACACGTCGATCAGCGCGAAACCGGGGTACCGGATGGCGTCGGAGTACAGCTTGAGGAGATGTTTCGGCTGCCCGCTGAATCCGCGGGCGACGTACCCGCAGCCGCTTGCCAGCGCCAGCGCCATCGGGTTCAGCATCCCCTCCAGATTCCCATGCGGCGTCGTCTTCGTCTTCATGCCCGTTTCGCT
>JBOGJB010000094.1:0-7468 GCA_050745085.1 Vicinamibacterales bacterium | reverse complement strand
GCTGATCGGCGCGGAACTCGAACGTTACGCTGCGGCCCGCGCTCGCGCGCTTCGCGATGCGGTAGGCGTCGATCGTGAAGCTGTGGGGGATGTCGGCGGTCTCGAACGTGATTTTCACGAGGTCATTGTGTGCGACCTCGATGCGGGACGGATCGTAACTATATTTCCGCGCGGTGACGGTGAGCTCCCGCGCATGGACCCCAACCGTCTTCGCCGCCGCCGCGCCGAGGCCGACGAGCCACGCCAGCAGACGCCTGCGGTTCATGGTCACAGCCATCCCCTGAATGGTAAGACGCCTACACCGCCCCGACGGTTCTCTCGGCAGCCCTACTTCCTGACATGCTCCCGGCGCCCGCCGCCGCCCCCGCGATGTCCGCCGCCGCCGCCCCCGCCGTCTCCCTGACCCTGCGGCTGCGGTTCCCCCTCGGGCTGTGGCAGGAGGGCCTTGCGGCTCAGGCGGATCTTCCCGGACGGGTCGATGTTGATCACCTTGACTATCACCTGCTCCCCTTCCTTCAGCTCGTCTCGCACGTCCTTCACGCGGTAGTGCGCGATCTCGCTGACGTGGAGCAGGCCGTCGACGCCCGGCATGATCTCGACGAAGGCGCCGAACTCGGTGATCCGCTGCACCTTGCCCATATAGGTCTTGTTCAGCTCCGGTGTCGCGGTCAGCTCCTGGATGATCGCGATGGCCTTCTGCGCCGACGCCTCGTCCACCGACGCCACATTGACGCGGCCGTCATCCTCGACGTCAATCTTCACGCCCGTGCGGTCGATGATGCTCCGGATCATCTTGCCGCCCGGCCCGATGACGTCGCGGATCTTGTCGACCGGGATCTTGATCGTGACGATGCGCGGCGCGTAGGCGGAGATGTTGCCGCGAGGCGCCGACAGCGCCTCGCGCATCTTGTCGAGGATGTACAGGCGCCCCTGCCGGGCCTGCTCGAGCGCCTTCCGCATGATATCGGTCGTGATGCCGGTGACCTTGATGTCCATCTGGAGGGCGGTGATGCCAGCGCCGGTGCCGGCGACCTTGAAGTCCATGTCGCCGTAGTGGTCCTCCGCGCCGGCGATGTCAGACAGGACGGCGACCTTGCCGGACTTCTCGTCCATCACGAGCCCCATCGCCACGCCGGCGACGGCCGACGTGAGCGGAACACCGGCGTCCATCATCGCGAGTGAGCCGCCGCAAACCGACGCCATCGACGACGATCCGTTTGACTCCAGGATGTCCGATACGACGCGGATCGTGTACGGGAAGTTGTCCTCCGCCGGCACGAGCGACGTGAGCGAGCGCTCGGCGAGCGCCCCGTGCCCCACCTCGCGGCGGCCCGGGCCGCGCATGAAGGCGACCTCGCCGACCGAGAAGGGCGGGAAGTTGTAGTGGAGCATGAAGCGCTTGTACATCTCGCCGTCGACCATCTCGATCTTCTGCTGATCCTCGGCGGTACCGAGCGTTGCGGTGACGAGCGCCTGCGTCTCGCCGCGGGTGAACACGGCCGAGCCGTGCGCGCGTGGGAGGACGCCGACCTCGATGCTGATCGGGCGGATCTCGTCGAAGCGGCGGCCGTCGAGCCGCGTGCTCCGCTCGAGGATCTCATCGCGGAGCACCTTCTCTTTGAGCTCCTTGAAAATCGCCTTCGCCTCGACGCGGCGCTCAACCTCTCCCTCAGGGAGGCTCGCGATCAGCTCGTCGAGGACCTGGTCGACCCGATCGTAGTTCTCGAGCTTGCCGCGGATGCGCATCGCCTCGCTGAGCGGGACGTACACGCGCTCTTCGACCTCGCGGTAGAAGTCGTGGCCGATTTCCTTCTTCTGGACCTGCAGCTTCGGCCGGCGGACCTCGCGCCCCATCTCGTCGATGCCGTCGACGATCCCGCGGATGGCCGCGTGCGCGGTCTCGAGCGCCCGCACCATCTCCTCTTCGGTCGCTTCCTTCGCCCCGGCCTCGACCATCACGATCGCCTGCCGGCTCCCGGCGACGATGAGGTCGATCTTGCTGCGCTTGCGTTGCTCGTAGGTCGGGTTGACGACGTACTCGTTGTCGATGAGGCCGACGCGGACCCCCGCGATCGTCGCGTGGAACGGGATCTCGGAGAAGGCGAGCGCAGCGGACGCGCCCGTGATGGCGAGCACATCCGAGTCGTTCTCGGTGTCAGCCGACAGGACCAGCGCGATGACCTGGGTCTCGTAGCGCCAGCCGGCAGGGAAGAGCGGCCGGATTGGCCGGTCGATGAGCCGGCTCGTGAGGACTTCCTTCTCGGTCGGCTTGCCTTCGCGCTTGAAGAAGCCGCCGGGAATCCGTCCCGACGCGTAGGTGTACTCGCGGTAGTCGACCGTCAGCGGGAGGAAGTCGATGCCTTCCCGGGGGCTCGCGGCGTGGCACGCCGTGACGAGCACCATGGTGTCGCCGAGCCGCACGACGGCGGAGCCGTCTGCCTGCTTGGCGAGCCTTCCGGTCTCGATGGTGAGAGTCTGGGAACCGATGGAGAAGTCGCGTTTACGCATGATTCGTCTTTCGTGCTTGTGTCGGCGCGCCCACTGCCGCGGTACGGCTGGGTGGGCGCTCCCCCGACCTGAAAGTCGGCCTACTTGCGGATTCCGAGCCGGCGGATCAGCTCCCCGTAGCGCTCGCTGTCCTTGCGCTTCAGGTAGTCCAGCAACCGCCGCCGCTGGCCGACCAGCTTCAGCAGGCCGCGCCGCGAGTGATGGTCTTTCGCGTGTGTCTTGAAGTGCTCCGTGAGGTAGTTGATCCGCTCGCTGAGGAGCGCCACCTGGACTTCCGGGGATCCCGTATCCGACTCGTGGGTGCGATAGCTGCCGATAACCTCGGTCTTGCGTTCCTTGTTCAGAGCCACGTGCTCACCTCCACGAACGGCCCAGAGGGCGCCGGGACGCGCCTGACCGAAGCCGCCGCTGCTTGTAACGTCCTCCTAATGTGCGAGGACTCAGTATTTTAAATCAGGACCACCACCGGATGCAAAACTGAGCCGTCGCCCCCCTTGGCAATCGCCAGCAGGGCCCCACCATCGTCGAGGAGCCGCACCGGGGCGTCCGGTGCCCGGCCCACCCCCTCCAATCCCGCCAGGCGGCGCACGACGTCCGGGCCGGTGACGGCGTTTCCGTGGGCCGCCCGCTCGGCCCCCCTGGGGGAAAGCACGGCGGCGGGCAGGTGCGTCAGCAGGTGGTCCATGGGGACGAACGCGTCCACTGCTCGCGACGGATCCGCCTCGAGCGCCGCCAGCGACACCGCGTCGGCGAGGCCGAAGCCGCCGCTGGCGGTTCGGCGCAGCGCTTCGAGGTAGCCGCCACAGCTTAGCCGTGCGCCCAAATCGTGCGCAAGCGACCGGACGTAGAAACCGGCGGAGCAGACGACACGGAGGCGGACGACGCCGGCGTGGTAGCCGTCCAGCGTCAGCCGCTTGACGCTGACCTCCACCGGCTTTGGCTCGGCCGGCTTCGCGGCGCGGGCCAGCGTGTAGGCGCGAACGCCGCCGATCCGCTTCGCGGAGTACGGCGGCGGCGACTGCCAGAGAGTGCCGCGGAACGCATCCAGCGCGCGGGCGACGTCATCGGCCGTCAGGTCTTCGACTCGGGGCGTGTTCCCCGTGAACTTCCCCAAGGCGTCGTAGGTATCCGTCGTGCTCCCCAACCGGATGACCGCCTCGTAGGCTTTCTCGCCGCCGGACAGGAACCGCGCGAGCCGCGTCGCGCGTCCGACGACGAGCGGGAGCACGCCGCTAGCGAGCGGATCGAGCGTCCCGGTATGTCCGACGCGTTTCACGCCCAGCAGCGCGCGCGCCCGCGCCACGACGTCGTGCGAAGTCGGACCAGGCGGTTTGTCGATGACGAGGACGCCGTTCACCGCCGTTGCCCGGCGTTAATCGCGCGGACGACGTCGTCGATGATCCGTTGGCGGACGTCCTCTTCCGTCCCCCGCACGATAAAGCCGGCGGCGTTGGTGTGACCGCCCCCGCCGTACTTCACGGCGACAGCGCGCACATCCACGTCGTACTTGGACCGCAGGCTGATGCGGACCAGGCCCGGCTCGAGCGCCTTGAAGAAGGCCACGGCCTGAATCTCGCCCGCGGTCAGCGGCAGGTTGATGATCCCTTCAGTGTCGTTGAGCGTGCTGTCCGCCTCCTCCAGCATCCGCTGGTCCAGACGCAGGACGGCCAGCCGCCCGCTGTCCACGAGCTGCATGGCGTTGAGCATCGATCCGATCAGCTTCAGCTTCCCGTAGCTGTTGCTGTCGAAGACGCGTCGCGCCATGGCCGCGGGGTTGACCCCCGCCTCGACCAACCGTCGGCAGATGTCGAAGGTACGCGGCGTGATGTTGGAATGGTGGAACGAGCCGGTGTCGGTCAGGATCGCGAGGTAGATGTGGGTCGCAATCTCCTCGGACAGCGGGACGCCGAGCGCGACGACGAGTTCGTAGACCAGCTCGCCGCACGCCGACGCGGTTTCGTCGAACCAGTTCAGCGCGCCGAACATCGCGTTGCCAAGGTGATGGTCGATGTTGATGGCGAAGAACGGCTCGAGCCCCGCGACGCCTGTTCGCGCGAGGTCGCCGCACTCCATGACGATGAGCGCGTCGAGCGCCCCAAGCGCCGGATCCACGCGGTCGGCGATGATGATGTCGGCGACGCCGGGGAAGTCGAAATAGTGGGCGGGCGGGACGTCCTTGTTGACGATGACCGCCTCTTTGCCAAGCGCTTTGAGGGCGAACGCCATGGCGAGCTGCGATCCGATGGAATCACCATCGGGGCGCGCGTGCGACGTCAGGAGGAAGCGGCGCCGCTGGAGGATCTCGTCTCGGATGCGGTCGCGGGCGGCCGTGCCGTATGCCGGGGGCCTCTCGTGCAGCGCGGGCCTCTCAGACCCGCGAGGACCTTCAGTCATCTTGCTCCGGTGGCGTTTCGGCCTTCAGCTCCTGCAGGATCCGCTCGACGCGGTCCTGGTGCTCGATCGACCGATCGTACTTGAACTCCAGCACCGGCACCCGCCGCAGGCTCAGGCGGTCGCCGAGCTGCCGGCGCAGGAACGGCGTCGCCCGTCCGAGGGCCTTCTCGGTCTCGCGCTTCGCCTTGTCGTCGCCGAGCGCCGTGTAGAACACGCGCGCGAGCTGCAGGTCTGGCGTGACCTTGACCTGGGTGATGGTCACGAAGCCCACGCCCGGGTCTCTGACGCCGCGGGACAGCAGCTCGGCCAGCTCGACCCGGATTTGATCGCCGACGCGTGCGGGGCGGGAGCCTTGCATAGCTAGGTGAGGAACTCGATTGCCGTGCGCGTGATCAGTCCCGGCTCGGTGCGCTCGATCTCGTCGGTGACCGCGGCGAGGGCGCGATCGACGAACTCGGTCGAGTCGCCGACGGTCACGACGCCGAGGCTCGCGCGCTGCCAGAGATCCTGGTGCTCGACCTCGGCGACTGCGACGTTGAACTTCTTCAGCCGGTCTTTCACGCCGCGCAGGACCATGCGTTTGTCCTTCAGTGAGCGGGCGCCCTGGAGGTGCATCTCGACGGTAAGAAGCCCAACGATCATCGTCAATACCGGATACCGAATGCCGAACCCCAAATGCCGAAAGCGTCTACACGTGCCAGTGACTGTTGACGCGCGCAGTCCCTTTCGGCATTCGGCCTTCGGCATATGACATTGTCGTGATCACACCGTCGCCGCGACGCGCTCCACGACGAACGCCTCGATGACGTCCCCGACTTTGATGTCGTGGTACCGCTCGAACGCGATGCCACACTCGAACCCGGCCTTGACCTCGGAGACGTCGTCCTTGAATCGGCGCAGCGAGCCGATCTTCCCTTCGTAGACGACGACGTGATCGCGGATGAGCCGAGCGTGCGCGTCGCCCGAGCGCGTGATCCGCCCGTCGGTGACCATGCAGCCGGCGACGGTGCCGAACTTCGGAACTTTGAAAGTTTGCCGCACTTCGGCGATCCCGATCCGGGTCTCCTTGAGCGTCGGCTCGAGCAGCCCGGCCATCGCCTTCTTCATCTCGTCGGTCACGTTGTAGATGACCGAGTGCAGGCGGATCTCGACGCGCTCGCGCTCGGCGACCGCCTCGGCGTTCCGGTCGGGCCGCACGTTGAACCCGATGATAATCGCGTTGGATGCCGATGCCAGCAGCACGTCCGACTCGTTGATCGCGCCGACACCCCTGTGGATGACGCGCACCTTGGCCCGCTCGTCGGTCAGCTTCGACAGGGTGTCGGCGAGCACCTCCGCCGACCCCTGCACGTCCGCCTTGATGATGATCGCCAGTTCCTTGACGCCGCCCTCGGCGAGCTGCTGCTGGAGCGACTCCAGCGTGAGCCGGCCACCCTTGGCGCCGAGCGCGCGCTCCTTCTGCTGCGCCTGACGGAACGTCGCGATCTGCCGCGCCTTCGCGGCGTCGGTGATCCCCTGAAACGTGTCCCCGGGCTGCGGCAGGCCCGACAGCCCCAGCACCTCGACCGGCGTCGACGGCCCGGCGTTCTTCACCGGCCGGCCCCGGTCGTCGATGAGCGCGCGCACCTTGCCGACGATCGTGCCGGCGATGAACGTGTCGCCGACGTTGAGCGTGCCGTCCTGCACGAGAACGGTCGCCACGGGGCCGCGCCCCTTGTCCAGCTTCGCCTCGAGCACCGTGCCGGTCGCGGCGCGCTTCGGGTTCGCCTTCAGCTCCGAGAGCTCGGTGACGAGCAGCACCATCTCGAGCAGCAGCTCGAGGTTCTGCTTCTTCTTCGCCGACACCGCGACGGTGACCGTCTTGCCGCCCCATTCCTCCGGCACGAGATCGAGATCCGAGAGCTCTTTCTTGACGCGGTCCTGGTTCGCCTCCGGCTTGTCGATCTTGTTGATCGCCACGAGGATCGGCACGTTGGCCGCCTTCGCGTGGTCGATCGCTTCCTTCGTCTGCGGCATCACGCCGTCGTCGGCCGCGACGACGAGGATGACGACGTCGGTGACGCGCGCGCCGCGCGCGCGCATCATCGTGAACGCCTCATGGCCCGGCGTGTCGAGGAATACGACCTGCCGCTCGCCGACCTGCACGCGGTAGGCGCCGATGTGCTGCGTGATGCCGCCCGCCTCGCGCTCGGCCACGCGCGTCTCACGGATCGCGTCGAGCAGGGTCGTCTTGCCGTGATCGACGTGCCCCATGACGGTGACGACCGGCGCCCGCGTGACGCGGTCCTCCGGTTTCGTCTCCTCGGACTCCACGTCGAGGAGCTCCTCCTCGAACGTGCGCATCTGGACGTCGGCGCCGAACTCGCGCGCGATCTCGGTCGCGGTGTCCGGGTCGATCGTCGAGTTGATCGTCATCATCATCCGCCGCTCGAGCAGCTTCTTGAGGACGTCTTTGGCCTTGACGTCGAGCTTGGCAGCGAGCTCGGCGACGGTCATGCCCTCGGCGAGCGTGATGGTGCGCGTGATCGGCGGCGGCGCGACGGGCGCCACCGGCATCGGCGCCGGG
>JBOGJB010000093.1:0-1866 GCA_050745085.1 Vicinamibacterales bacterium | reverse complement strand
CGTCCGCCGAAGGCGTCGAGATCGAGCCCGAGGCGTACTGGCGGGTCCAGCAGCCCGCGGGCGGGTTCGTTCAGCGCGAACCGGCCTGGCGCCGGCTCCTCGAACACGCCCATGCCGACCAGGTGTCTGAGCACTCTCTGGAGGGAGTCGGCGTCGGCGCCCGCCGCGGGGGCCAGTTCCTCGATCCGGGTTTTGCCGGCGGCGATGTGGTCGGCGACGCGGAGCGTCGCGACCACGTGGACGCACCACGGAGTGCAGAGATCGCTCAGCGCCCAGATGCTCACCGGCTCCGGCCCGGGCATACACGCACCTCCGTCCGAATTTGCCGCGTGGCCGCAGTCTACCTCGGGGGCTCGCGCCGCAGGCTATGCTACGCATGCCATGCTGCGCGAGCGGCTCTTCTGCGCCTTGAAGGGCCTCGCCACCGGTGATGCCGTCGGCAAACAGACGGAGGGCCTGTCCCGCGAAGCGGTTCTCGAGCGGTACCCGGGCGGAATTCACGGATTCGAAGGCCGGCCCGGCGAGCTCATTCCGCGCTATGTGGGCAACCCCAGACGGGAGTGGCGCATCGGCGAAACCACGGACGACACGGAATGCACGGTTGCGGTGGCGCGCGCGATTCTCCGAGATCCGGGAATCTCTCACATCACGATCGGCGAAGAGCTGCTCACCTGCGAGAAGAGCGTTCATCCGGGCGTCAAATCCTATTGGGAGTTTCACCAGGCCGGCGATCCAGGGCGGGTCGCGCAACGACATGACGGATGCGGCGCTGCCATCCGCGTCGCTCCGGTTGGGTTCATCTATCGCCCGGCCGAGCTGGACCGACTCGTCGCGGCCGCCTACCAGGTGTCGATCCCGACGCACGGTGGTCCACTGGCCATCGCCGCCGCCGCGGCGACCGCGGCCGCCGTCTCCGCGGCCATCGAAGGATGGTCTCCCGCCGAAGTCGCGTCATGTGCGGCCGACGCCGCCCGCCGCGCCGAGCACCTGTGGCCGCCGCCGGAGGCGCGCTCGATGTCCGCCGCAATCGCCCGCATTCGCGAGAGCCTCGCTGACCGATCGGAGCTGCGGGCGTCAGACGTCGCGGCGGCGCACTTTCCAGACGGCCCGTTGACGATCGTGCCGCTCGCGATTGCGCTTGCCACCGTCACCGGCTCGGCCGAGCAATCGACGCTGCTGGCGGCGAACATCGGCGGGGACAGCGATTCGGTCGCGTCGATCGCCGGCGCAATCGCCGGGGCGATCAGCCCCGACACGGTGAATGACGACTGGTATCGCGTGGTCGAGGACGTGAATCAACACGGTCTCGTGCGACTGGCCGATGCCTTCGGCCAGCTTCGCCGCTGAGTGGAGGGCGCCGCGCACAGGCCGCGCTCAGGAAAGCCGTCACCCGCCAAAGAACGACGGAATCGGGAGGCTGCGCATCGTGTGCAGCCCGGGCGGCGCGGCGAGGATCTTCGGGATCGAGTTCACCACGATCGACGCCGTCGCCACATCCCCGTGCACCCCGCCGGCGATCTTCGTCGTCAGCGCCGGCGATCCCTCGATCCGCACCGCGTCGTACGACTCCGGCGCGCCGAGATAGGCCTCCATGTGCAGCGTGATCACCGCCCGGCCGTTGCGATACCCGACGCCGTCCTGGATGATGCCGCACACGAGCCCCGGCTGCACCGCCAGGAACTCGCTCTTGACGGTCTCGGAGGCCATCTTCGGCTGAATCTCGTCCGTGATGCGATCGAGCTTCCAGCCGAGCGCGTCGGCGATCATCGAGATCGACTCGGTCAGGCCCACGTGGCGCACGCTGCCGGCGTCCACTTTCTTCTGGAACTGCTCGCGCGTCAGGCCGGCGCCGATCTTCTGCTGGAA